>NZ_JAEQCF010000170.1:0-3660 GCF_020738625.1 Microcoleus sp. PH2017_09_SFU_O_A | reverse complement strand
CCCAGTTATAAGTAAACCTCGCTATTCCAGCGTGCTTGCTCATGACTGTTGCCTGACTCTTGTTTAATTTTAACTTTGTTTTGATGGATAAAAGCATTGTTCGACCTCAACACGCTAATTTCACCGATCGCCCGACAGGGTGGATTTGGCTGGTAACTTCCCCGAAACATCCCAGCGAAAGCGAGTGTCTTTACTGACAATCCAAGATTTTTTGGGAATCGCCCAGGGTTTGAACAGGTACATCGTAGATTTGTCTACCAGTGTACTACCTTGTCTATTTAATCGCTAGCTAGGTACTAGCTCTCCACCACCCAATTCCCATATCTGCTATACAAATCCTAGACAAGCCTAGACATTTGCTTCTTACTTCATCGGGAGCATGGGAGCGGTTATCCCTCGGTAAGCTTTGACGCTCTAGCCAAGCGCGATAAATTAATTGCTGCGTTCAAATCCCTGTCCATCGAATGACAGCAATTTCCGCAGTTGTAAGTCTAATCGCTGTGCGGCGGCGATGCTGGCAAAGCGAAGGCAATCCGAAAATTCGGTTTGCTAGCACCGCATCTCAAGGGTTTAGGCATCCGATTTCAACGCCGACTAACCCGTGTGACCAGTTTCTAAGGCACGGGGGCGACGGCCAGAGGCGCCGTTTCCCTGACCGATGTACTCGTGCCACAGACGAGCCAGGTCTTGAGCTTGATGTCGCCACTCGGGGAGGATTTGATACATCCGGCGGGGGCGGCCGCGTCCTTCTACTTTTTTCCAGTAACCGGTAATGACGGCTTCATCTTCGAGAAATTTCAAAGCGCTGTAGAGGACGGTATCAGAAAGTCGGTAGATGGGGAATTCCCTTTCTAGTTGTCCGATGAGTTCTGTACCGTAGGAATCTCCGCGCAATAACACCGAGAGAATGTAGCACACTGCCAGTTCCTTGTTTAGATAAACAGGAGGTGGGTCTTGAAAAAATTGATAGATATGTTCAAATTTCATCTGTCTTGTCCGCTGGAAACTCTCGTGATACCGTCAGGTTAACGGGAGAGGAAAGCGGGGCGGGGTGTGCCGCTTCCTAAGGATTAAGTGGGAATGGGGGAAACAGAGGTGCAGTATTTCCCCAGTTGTGTTGATAGCCGGAACTGTTGTGCTGCACTTCGGTAATGTTTGCTTGCGCCAAGGTTGAGGAGCGCTCACATAACTAGGGTAACTTTACTTTCTCTTCCAATCTATCGCAGCGACTATTGCCAAGTGTGCGATCGCACGGAAGAGTTGCACTTATTTCGGGGGTTAGTGTTTTAACTCAAACTCAGAAGTCGCAACCCCCAAACCCTCTGCGTTCCTGGTTTGTGGGCTATGGTTTGTCAGAGTTCGCCGGCTTTTTCGGGCAGAAATTTTGCCTTTAAACCGGACTCAGACCTAACATGGCGCGCAGTGTAAAAGTTAGAAACACAAAAGTCGCTACAATCGAAGTAATCAGGGCGATCGCAGTTGCCGGTCGATCGAGCAGAGGTTTGAGTCGCTCGAACAGGAAAAAAAAGATTCCCAGACACACAGTAATCAAAAAACGAGGGTAGCGAGAGATGTTATTAATGAAATCTTGCATGAGCACCGGTGGGGTAAAGTGTTACAGCTCGATCTTTGACTGGTAACACTTGTGAGCGAGTTAGACAATTTTGGCACAGCCGGAGCTAAATCTGCCGATCGGGCGATCGGTCATTTTTCAAGGGCGATGCTAACATATATAATTCTAACGAAAAGTTTTGTGAGAGCGATCGGGTCTGAGTCTGTTCAATGCCGGAACGCGACCTCCGTTCAACAGTTGACCGCTTGACAGTTGACCGCTTGACAGTTTGAGAGCGACCTCTACCTATAAGTCCGAGGATTGGAGTAATGAATAGTCTGATTTTAATTTCTCCCTCAAAGCGTTCCGGCTTTCAACCAATTCTTTCTGGTAACGAATGAGAGAAGTATTTCTATTCAGTTGTAGTTGTGAGTTGTAGTTGTGATAAATATTATAGGGCTGTTATTTCTACCTAAATGTCTGCTGCCGCACCTTCTTTCGTCTTGCCGCGTCCATTTCTGAAATGGGCTGGAGGCAAAACAAGGTTGATTGGACAATATCAACCTTATTTTCCTAAAAAGTTCACCACTTACTACGAGCCTTTTTTGGGCGGCGGAGCCGTATTTTTTTACTTAGCACAACAGCACCCTTCTGTGCAAGTTGTGTTAACAGATATTAATCCTGAGTTGATTAATGCTTATCGCTGTGTCAGGGATAAAGTTGAGGATCTGATTGAGCTTTTGTTAGAGCACGCTTCAGAGCACAGCAAGGACAATCCAGCCTATTATTACTCGGTGCGATCGCGATCCTACAACACAGATACAGAAAAAGCAGCACGGCTAATCTACCTCAATAAAACTTGTTACAACGGCCTCTACAGAGAAAACTCCAAAGGTGAATTTAATGTTCCCATAGGCAGATACAAAAATCCTAACATTTGTCAACCAGAATTATTGCGATCGGTCTCATCTCTACTCGAGCCAGCTCAAATTGAAGTGAGAAAATTCGATCGAATTTTAGATTTTGCTACAAGCAGCAAAGACTTTGTTTATTTTGACCCGCCTTATTATCCTATCAGTTCTACTAGCGATTTCACAGCTTACAGCCGCGAGAACTTCAAACAAGCCGAACAGATAAAGCTTAGAGATGTTTTTGCAGAACTTGCCCAACGGGGTGTCAAAATTATGCTGTCTAATTCTAACTGCGATTTCATCGATAAAATATACAGCGATGCTGAAGCTTTTAAAATAGCTCATCTCCCTCAGCAAATTGAAATATCAGCGTCTAGGGGAATTAACTCTAAGAGTTCCAAGCGCGGCAAAGTCAAGGAATTATTAATAAGTTCAATTTAACTAAACACCAAAATCCACTCTCTATCTAGTCGAAGTTGAGTTAGTTAGGTGTAGGGTGCGCCGCCACCGAAAATCCCTCAAGAAAAATTGATAATGTAACCGTTCCACACCTGTGATTGCACGGCCTGTGGAAACAAACCCATTTTTGGATAGCAATGCTTTTCGTCGATATCAACCACAAAAAGTTTAGAAACAGTGTCAAAAAATTGGCAAAAAAAAGGAATTATTACCTATTGACTTGTCTGGACTTTAGGTGGTATATTTTAGATAATGGAAGTGGTGAGTCTAATTTTAATTTTGCGACTATTCCCATTATTAAATTGTACTTCCAAAAAACTTCAGAGTCAAGCGGTTAACTCGAAAAAAAAGGGCGATTTTTTTCACTTTAATAAAATTAAAATATTTGAATGCTGGGTTATCGTAAATAATAGCAGTTTCCCCAAAAAAAGCAACTGTAGGGAAGGGGAAAATGGCGATCGCGATCGGTAATGCCTGATTAGAGATGTTTGTTAGCCCAAGTAATGAAAGCTTCGAGCTTGTGAGCCCCCAAAAGATTTTGATTTTAGGGAATTTGCTTTTTAAACCAGTCGATCGAACCTTGCCCATTACTCACAAGTTAAGCTAAAAGCACTGTTGTCAATGAGTAATCTTACTCATTTTTTTTACCGAGATACCAATTAAAATATGACTCCATTTGTTCCTTTATTATTGAAAAAAAATTGTTCGGGACTTCTTTGAGTTCCAGGGAAAGGAGAA
>NZ_JAEQCF010000051.1:0-122071 GCF_020738625.1 Microcoleus sp. PH2017_09_SFU_O_A | reverse complement strand
TCTTGAAGGAGTCAGTAGAGGCGCTTTGATTTCGCCTTTGAAAGTTCGCATTTGGACTCTTCAAGAATCCCCGTCCCGGAGCGGGCTGGGGAGTATCAATTGTAGACGAATTCGGCATAAAAACAACCATTTCTAGGAAGGATTCTCACTTCTCGGATCTCGGCATAATCCAGATTAGAAGGCATTTGAATTTGAAAGTTCTTCAATCCGAACCAAGCCTTAACTTTTTGTCCGAGAGGGATAGAAATTCGACCATCAATCAACTTTTTACCAAGCGCCTGTTTCGGATAGGCAATTAAGTGAAGCCCGCCAGGAGTACGGTAATTTGGAAATTTCGGTCTAGATTCAAGCTTTCCTTCACGAAACAATTTAATCAATCCTTTGAAAGATTTTACCGACTCACCGACAGCACCAC
This sequence comes from Microcoleus sp. PH2017_09_SFU_O_A, assembly GCF_020738625.1. Classification (NCBI taxonomy): domain Bacteria; kingdom Bacillati; phylum Cyanobacteriota; class Cyanophyceae; order Oscillatoriales; family Microcoleaceae; genus Microcoleus; species Microcoleus sp. PH2017_09_SFU_O_A. The sequence continues at coordinate 121,656 of NZ_JAEQCF010000051.1, read as the reverse complement.
AAGTCTGTTGAGCTGCTTGAGCGCATAAAGCTCCGTAATGAGGATTGCGTTTTAACTCGTTGATTACGTCAAACGGGCGGACAAAAATATGACCCTTAAAGTATGCTTGACGAACGTAGTAAACCGCACAGTTATGTAGTTTGTTTGACTCTTGACAAATATATTCTAGAACTGCTTTCAACTTTTGATCGGGCTTAATCAATACCTGCTGACATCCAAACACGCCAGTCACCTTGTTGATGTAATGTGTTGATTATACACTACCTGTCGATGGAGTCAATAGTCTTATGGCGAGTTTGTCAAAAAAAGATTTAGAGTATCGGCACGAGAGCAAGGCCGTCTCGCTGATCAATATGCACTTTGTTTTTATTCCCAAACGCCGTAAAGCCGTTCTGGTCGGCAAAATTGCAGAACGGCTGCAAGAAATTATTTTTGAGGTAGTCACGGAAAACAGGTGGAAAATTATTGCTTTGGAGATTATGCCGGATCACGTCCATTTATTGCTTAATATTAAGCCGACAGACTCCGCCAGTTTCGTCATGCAAAGAGTTAAGGGTAGGGCATCCAGTTACTTGAGGAAAGAGTTTCCCGAATTACTGAAATTACCTACATTGTGGACTCCTAGTTATTTTGTTGGCAGTGTTGGAAACGTTTCTACTGAAACTGTCAGGAAATATATCGAAGAACAAAGAAACAAATAATATAGAATGCTGGCAGCCTTAAGGCTGCAACTGCGTTTCATCCCCGGCTTAAAAGACCGGGGTTCTCACGCGACGCGCTATAGCAGGGGGAGAGTAGGAGAGGGAGAGGGGGAGAGCGGGAGAGTGGGAGAGTGGGAGAATTACCAAATAACGAATAACCAATAACCAATAACTAATAACTAATGACTTAAAACAACCGATGCCAAGTTAATTCTTTTGTCGGTTCATCCAAATTCCAGCGCAACAATTGAGTTGCCGATTGGCCGATAATTCCCGAAAGTCCGATCGCCTTTCTGGGAGATTCAGTTGCCAGGGCGATCGCACTTTCTACCTCGCAAATCCCCCAGCTTACCAAATTCTGCACTCCCGCCAACAGCGGCAGAGTTGTACCTGCCAAAGTAGCAGATTCCAGCGGCGAATGGTAATCCAATCTTACCCACGCCGTACCTTTTCTGACTTCCATTTGTCGGGAATCCCAAGGATAAACACCGTCAGGCAAACCCAAAGGAGCCAAAGCATCGCTTACCAAAAAAACGCCTGTGTCGTATCTGCCAGCACGCAGCAAAAAATCAATCATTGTCGGAGAAACGTGCTTGCCGTCAGCAATTAAACCGCATTTTACGCCCGGATAAACGATCGCCGCTCCTAACAAACCCGGTTCTCGATGATGCAAACTCGGCATCGCATTAAAAGCGTGAGTTACCATTGAAGCTCCCTGGGCAAATGCTTGCTGTGCTTGCTCTGCCGTCGCTTGGGAGTGTCCCAGACTGACGGCAATTCCCAAACTTTGCAAATAGGGAATGACTTCACCAGTGCTGTCTAACTCCGGCGCTAAAGTAATTATTTTGACAATATCCGCACAATCTCCTAGAACTAACTTGACATTTTCTATTGTTAGCGGTAGTAAAAACTCAACTGGGTGAGCTCCTCGCTTCTGGGGGTTGAGAAAAGGGCCTTCGAGGTGAACGCCGATTATTTCGGCACTTTGGGATTTATTGGTGGCAGGAGCAGCGGTTTTTGCAGTCCGCATATAATCAGCTATCGTCGAGAGCGATCGCCTAAACTTATCCAGAGAAGTTGTCACCAAAGTCGGCAAAAAAGCATCAACTCCCTGATACCATAAAAATTGACAAATTTTAGGTAAAACTTTAACATCCTTGCTTTCTAAATCTGGGAAAGCTAAACCGAGTGCTCCGTTAATCTGCAAGTCAACACCGCCCAGAGAAACCCAATCACCCGCAGCGTCGATCACTTGCAAATTGGGAGGAGCAATTCGTTTAAATACTTTGTCCATCGAACAAACTTCTTGAATGATGCCCGTGTTGTCAACAGCAAGCATCTGCAAATCCTTGCAACCGGGCAGGCGAGCATTGAGAATATCTGTAGGGGCGGCAGTTGGGGTTGTGGCTTCAGTCATCCGATTTTAGATTTTAGATTTTAGATTTTAGATTTTAGATTTGCTCGCCTCGATAAATCTGCGGGCTCTTGATGAGGATGTGGAGATTTTTGCTTTCTGCACTCTTGGCTTGTCACCAAATTGCTTTCGAGCATCAGTTTGGCTACAAAATATCTAAATTTTAGAACTCTTGCTCTCGTCAAATTTACCCCCCGCAAGTCCCCCCTTATTAAGGGGGGAAACAAGAATAATCTTACCCCCTCCCCGAACTCGCGGGGAGGGTTGGGGTGGGGTGCGTTGTATTTTTGCAAGAGATCTTTTAGTTAACGCCATAACTTAAAATTACCATTAATCTGAAATCTCACATCTGAAAATTGCATGAGTCAACCGACAGTTGGAATTATCATGGGCAGCGATTCGGATTTGCCTACCATGTCTGAAGCGATCGCAGTTTGCGAAGAATTCCACGTACCTTGCTCCGTAGCAATTGTCTCCGCCCACCGTACCCCGGATCGGATGGTGGAATATGCTCAAACCGCGCACCAACGAGGTTTGAAAGTAATTATCGCAGGTGCTGGGGGAGCGGCGCACCTTCCGGGTATGGTAGCATCTTTAACACCATTGCCGGTAATTGGTGTACCAGTAGCGAGCCGCCACCTCCAAGGCCTAGATTCGCTGTACTCGATCGTCCAAATGCCAGCCGGTATACCCGTAGCAACAGTGGCGATCGGCAATGCTAAAAATGCTGGCTTGCTGGCAATTCAAATATTAGCAGTTTCCCAGCCTCAATTGCTGGAGCGAATCCTGGATTACCGGAAAACTTTGTCCGAATCTGTAATGAAAAAACAAACTCAGCTAGAAGAGCTAGGCTATCAAAAATATCTCACTATGAACAAATAATCTCTAAGTGTTGTAGTACAATTGTGGGAAATTTTCGGGGTCTAGCTGAGCTGATAAGTTGTAAAAGCGTAAAAATGATGAAAATGAGTGTCGGAAAGAAAAAATCGAAACAAGTCAGGCGGGAGTCTTTGAATTTGCCAGCCCCTAACTTTTTGACAAAAGTCAGCAGGTTCAAGAAATTACAAAGGACGATCGCCCGCCTCAGTCCGAGTTGGCAAGCCTGTATACCAATAGCAGCAGTCATCTTCTTGATTTGGGGATATGCCGCAGTAGCCCAAACCCCTCCTGCTGCGCCAACCACCGAAGAGCAATTGGCCAGCCTCAAGGTAGGCATGGATACCATGTGGGTGATGGTGGCTGGGATGCTAGTGTTCTTTATGAACGCGGGTTTTGGGATGTTGGAAACAGGTTTCTGCCGCCAGAAAAATGCAGTTAACGTACTGTCAAAAAACCTGATTGTGTTTGCGCTTGCGACGATCGCATATTGGGCGATCGGCTTTGCGTTAATGTTCAGCAACGGTAACGGTTTTATCGGCAGCAGCGGCGGATATTTCCTGTTGAACGTGGCTGACAACAGCCCCGCTATGGGAGATGCTTATCAAGGCATTTTCAAATCCTTAAACTGGACGGGAGTCCCCCTGAATGCTAAATTCTTTTTCCAATTAGTTTTTGCGGGAACTGCTGCTACGATCGTTTCTGGGGCAGTTGCAGAGCGCATTAAATTCCTTGAATTTTTAATTTTCTGCTTGCTGTTAGTCGGAATTGCTTACCCGATTACCGGACACTGGATTTGGGGCGGCGGCTGGCTGCAAACAGCAGGTTTCTACGATTTTGCAGGTTCCGCAGTGGTTCACTCCGTAGGCGGTTGGGCTGCTTTGATGGGAGCGGCATTTCTCGGGCCGCGGATCGGCAAGTACCGCGACGGCGACACTGTGGCGATGCCGGGACACAATATGAGCATTGCCACCCTCGGCTGTTTGATTCTGTGGTTCGGTTGGTTCGGGTTCAATCCCGGTTCGACAATGGCTGTCGATCCAAATGCGATCGCCCACATTGCGCTCACCACCAACACCGCCGGTGCTTTCGGGGGAGTTGCTGCCACAATTACAGCTTGGCTTTACCTCGGAAAACCAGACTTGTCGATGATTATCAACGGCATCCTCGCTGGCTTAGTCGGGGTGACAGCGAGCTGCGCTTGGGTTAACATACCCAACTCTGCCATTATCGGCACGATCGCCGGCATCATGGTAGTTTTTGCAGTAACATTCTTCGACAACTTAAAAATTGACGACCCTGTAGGAGCAACTTCCGTTCACTTAGTCTGTGGCATCTGGGGAACTCTGGCAGTTGGCTTATTTGCTGACGGGCCCACAACGGGAATTTATACCGCTGGGCCGAAAGCGGGATTGTTTGTAGGCGGAGGTTTCGATCAACTAATACCGCAGTTGATCGGTATTATCTCTGTAGGCGGAATGACCGTGCTGCTGAGTACGATTTTTTGGTTGGCACTCAAAGCTTTGTTGGGTATCCGCGTTTCTGCTGTTGAGGAAGCTGAAGGTTTGGATATCGGCGAACATGGGATGGAAGCTTACACCGGGTTTGTGAAGGAAACTAGCTCTGGCAACAGAACAGAAAGCAGCTACGGCGGTTATTCTGGGGGGGGTGCGGACAGAACTACCAAACTTTAGAGCAAAACTCTCAAGCGTGGGACGATCGACTTTCTTCAGCTTTCTGGCCCTAGATGAGCGATTTGTACGTCCATCTAGGGCTTAATTGTGAAAAACCACAATCTGAAATCCCCCGCCCGCAGATACAGTCGCAGACGCACTCTTGAGTCTTTTAAACCAGGTCGATCGTTCTGGCATTCCTTGCTAAAATCTCGCAATTACGTTAACAAACTGGGTTTTTGCGTGCGGCTCAGCTTTAAAAAAAGCTACTTTAGAAAAGCTCTAAATCCTGATACAGTAAGTCATTCGGAATTCCTAAATCTAAAATCTAAAATCTAAAATCTAAAATCGCCTGATTTCTGCGCCAGAAAGTTTGGCAGGCAGATTTTTTATGGTAGAGTAGTGCCAAAAAGCAAAGTTCTGCATCGCCGTCACGCCCAACACAGCACAGTGCTTGATTCTTACAAGAATTGAGGCGAAAATTGAACGGTAAAATTTGATGCAGCAATCAGTGCCAATTATTTCAGTATGGTGCCTGCAAATCGCTTGAGTTTATGGAGAAGTTTGGAGTAGTTAGCAGAAGTAGAACTCATAAATCCCTCTTGGGGATGGAAGTTAGCCGATCGAAAACTGTTCCGGTTTGGGCTTTGCTATCTCTGCTTACCAACGCGGTACTAATTGTCACAGTCGCTCAACTAATCGGTAGGGGAAACAACTTAACAGAAAGTTCCCCTGCTAGTGCTGCACTAACGCCGGAAAGCACTGAAGAACTAATTCGCTCTTCGACGACGGCGACAAACTCTACAAAAGTAGTGGCAGACTTGCCCCTTGCAGGGCCTCGACACAAATGGTCTTACCAGCAGTGGGTGACGCAGTTGGGCCGGGAAGCTGAGGCTGCCGCGGCAAATCGTCCCCCAAAACTGAGTGTTTTGGCTGGAGATTCTTTGAGTATGTGGTTTCCGACGAAGCTGTTACCGCCCGATCGCATTTGGCTGAATCAAGGGATTTCCGGCGAGACTTCCGTAGGTTTGCTGAAGCGATTGCAGTTGTTTGATCGCACTCTGCCCGATACGGTGTTTGTGATGATCGGGATTAACGATTTATTGCGGGGGGCCAGCGACGAAGGGATTTTGAACAACCAGCGACAGATTATCCGCGATTTGCGGTGGGCGCACCCGAAAGCACAAGTGGTGGTGCAGTCGATTTTGCCCCACAGCGGGGAACAGTCTACCTGGGAAAATCGCGATCGACTATTAGCGATTCCCAACAGTCGGATTCGCGCAATCAATCGGCGACTGAAAGAAATTGCTAGTTCCGAAAATGTTTCCTATCTGGATTTGCAGCCGTTGTTTGCGGATGCTGACGGCAATTTACCAACCCAACTCAGTACAGACGGCTTACACCTTAACGAGCGAGGTTATCTGGTTTGGCGATCGGCCTTGCAAATGTTCAGTCAAATGCAGTTGAAAAATTAATCAGTTGACTGTTGTCAGTTGGCAGTTGTCAGTTGGCAGTTGTCAGTAGTTAGAAGGATGAAGTCATATTCTCCCCCATTCTCCCCCTTCCAACACGGCTTACTCCGAAGTCAGGGGTAATGTCAAGTACCTGCGGATAGATTAAGAAAATATAATAGTTGAGCTTTTAGTATACAATGATACAGAATAACAGTTTGTACAAATGGTGCAATCCAAAAGGCAGAGAGTATGGGATTGAGAGTTGACAAATTTAGATGAGTCCGACTATACGAAGTCGGGGCTTGAGGATTGGGGAATTATCTATTAAAGATTCGTTCCGCTAAAACAGGGACTTAAAACCAAATTAACTATTGCATCTAAAATCCTCACATCTAAAATCGGCTCGGTCTTCCCTGCGAATTGCTGAGTATTAAAAGGTAAAAATAACGTGCTCAAAAAAAGTTTCACGATCGGCATCCTCGCACTGTGGCTGTTAAGTTGGCCGCTGATGAACAATGCCTTAGCTCAAGATGCTGCTCCCCCTGCGGCGGCGGCTGCTGCGGTGGCGGCAAGTCCGATCGACACCGGAGATACAGCCTGGATGTTGATATCCTCAGCACTGGTGTTGCTGATGACACCCGGGCTAGCGTTTTTCTACGGAGGGCTGGTGCGATCGCGCAACGTCCTCAACACCATGATGATGAGCTTAGTCATGATGGGACTGATCGGCGTCACATGGACGCTGTGGGGTTACAGTTTGGCCTTTGACGTTTCCACTCCAGTTTCCGAAGGCTTTGGGAAAGGATTTGAAACCTTCATCGGCGGCTTCGACTGGATGTTCTTGAACAACGTCGCAGCCGACAAACCAGATCCGATCGGCTACGCACCGACAATACCCCACCAAGTATTCATGGTTTACCAGATGATGTTCGCCATCATCACCCCAGCTTTGATTTCCGGGGCGATCGTCGAACGGGTAACATTCAAAACCTACTTCTGGTTCGTGCTGCTGTGGTCTACATTCATCTACTCTCCTCTAGCCCACTGGGTTTGGGGTAGAGGCTGGCTGGGGGCGATGGGAGCATTAGACTTTGCAGGCGGCACAGTCGTGCACATCAGTTCCGGCGTATCTGCGGTTGTCGCAGCTTGGGTAATCGGGCCCCGCAAAGATCACTTGAACAAGCCCCACACCCCCCACAACGTACCCTACGTCTTGCTCGGAATAGGGCTCCTGTGGTTCGGCTGGTTTGGCTTCAACGGCGGTAGCGCTTTAGGATCGGGTTCCTTAGCAACAGTGGCTTTTGTCACCACAATGATTTCAACCGCAGCCGGCGGTTTAACTTGGACAATCATCGAATGGGTGCTCAGAGGCAAACCGACAGCAGTCGGAATTGCCAGTGGTTTCCTAGCAGGATTGGTGGGAATCACACCAGCGGCGGGATACGTACTGCCAGTGGGGGCCCTGTTAATCGGATCGATAACTTCCGTTTGCTGCTTCTTCGCCGTTAGCTTGCGAGCTAAGCTGGGATTTGACGACTCTTTGGACACCTTCCCGGTTCACGGCGTCGGCGGAACTGTAGGCGCGCTTCTGACAGGCGTGTTTGCGACTAAAGCCGTTAACGCAGCCGGAAATGACGGGCTGTTTGCCGGAAATCCGGGGCTAATTGTGACACAGTTTGTAGGCGTTGTAGCTACTTACGTGTTTGCGGCTGCCGGTACTTTTGTCATCCTAAAAATTCTCGCGCAGTTTATGGAACTGCGAGTCGCCTCATCTGCTGAAGACCAAGGTTTGGATATCGGCCAACACGGGGAAGAAGCTTACGGTGAGGATTTTGCCGGCGGTTTCAGTTCCTTTGAATCTGGTTCTCCTTTCGCGCCGAAAAAGGTGGGCTGATTTTCAGGGTAAGTTCGATCATCGCGTAGAGATGCAGTTATGTGCGTCTCTACGCTTTTTTTTGTTTTATTTTGAACGAACCCATGAAAGTCGCGCCTCTGTTCGTTACTGAATTAAATAATACCAGTTTCAAAAGAGAATGTAACTTTATACAAGCCACTAAGGAATGAGAATTAAATAACTTATAATTTGATGGTTTTTGTGGGATGGGCGGGGGAGCCCGTCTCTAAAGGACGGGCTCCCCCGCCCATCCCACTTTCGTTGTGTAAATTATTTAATTTGCGATCCTAACCCTTATGCAGTAGTTCATTCCAATCTAAAATCTAAAATCTAAAATCTAAAATCGTATAATCCCGATCGCACCCAGGCCTTCTAAAATCAAAGGTAATTAACCTAGATTTGAACTCAGTACCGCATGGATACTAAAGCTTTTAAACGATCGCTCCAACAGTCTGAAAACTACCACCGCAAGGGTTTCGGACACGAAGCTGAGGTAGCTGGCGTAATGGAGACAGCTTATCAAAGCAGCCTGATCCAGCAAATTCGCGACAACAATTACAGGCTGCAACGCGGCGCCGTCACCATCCGGCTGGCTGAGGCTTTTGGCTTTTGCTGGGGAGTGGAACGCGCTGTGGCTATTGCTTACGAGACTCGCCAGCACTTCCCCTCGGAACGGATTTGGATTACTAATGAGATTATTCACAATCCTTCTGTGAACCAGCATTTGCGCGATATGGAAGTTGGTTTTATTGCTGTGGAAAAGGGGCAGAAAGATTTTTCTGTGGTGGATAGTGGCGATGTGGTAATCTTACCTGCTTTTGGGGCGAGCGTGCAAGAAATGCAGTTGCTGAACGATAGGGGTTGCAAGATTGTTGATACTACTTGTCCTTGGGTTTCTAAGGTTTGGAATACTGTTGAAAAACACAAGAAAAGGGATTATACTTCGATTATTCACGGTCAGTACAAGCACGAAGAAACTGTGGCAACGAGTTCTTTTGCTGATAAGTATTTGATTGTGCTGAATTTGCAGGAAGCTGAATATGTCAGCAATTATATCTTGCACGGAGGCGATCGTGCTGAGTTTCTTGCTAAGTTTAGCAAGGCTTGTTCTGCTGGTTTTGACCCGGATGTGGATTTGGTAAGTGTCGGGATTGCTAACCAAACTACTATGCTCAAAACTGAGACTGAGAATATTGGCAAGTTGTTTGAAAAGACGATGATGCGGAAGTTTGGGCCGTCCAATCTTAATGAGCATTTTCTGAGTTTTAATACTATCTGCGATGCGACTCAGGAACGGCAAGATGCTATGTTGAGTTTGGTTGAGGAAAAGTTGGATTTGATGTTGGTGATTGGGGGTTTTAATTCTTCTAATACTACTCACTTGCAGGAAATTGCGATCGACAAAACTCTTCCTTCTTATCACATTGATTCTGCGGAGCGCATTTTACCGGGAAATCGCATCGAACACAAGCCTTTGGGCCGGGATTTGGTCGTAACTGAAAATTGGCTGCCTGAAGGTAATATTGTCGTCGGCGTGACTTCGGGTGCTTCGACTCCTGATAAGGTTGTTGAGGATGCGATCGATCGCATTTTGGCGATGAAAGCCGCTGTTATTCCCTAATTCTCTGCTTCGCCACTGCACTCGGAATCATCTTTTCCGGCGTGCAGTGCGATCGTCTCGCTTCCAAACAGACTGTAGACTCCAATTGCTATTGATTCCATCTGGATGCTGAAAATTATCTGTGTTAATCTGCGTTTATCTGCGGTTAGTTTCCCTAGCAATTTCTCCCCTGCGTCCCAAAGTTATTTTTTTCACAAATCATGAAAAAATCGCCTTTTTTTTCGGGTAAAAAGCTTGACGCGGGCTGCTTGACAAGGTATTATTTAATAATGGGAATAGTGAAAATTTTTAAATTGAAGTCACCACTTCCATTATCTAAAATATACCCCATAAATCAACCGAAATCAATAGGTAAAAACTCCTTTTTTTGCGCCGCGATTTGAAATAGTCAAAGCAGCAAAAGTGATGCCACAGAAAATGACTAATTAAGCTTAGCGAGAGAGCGAGAGATTGTATATTTGGCCTCTCTTACTTAAGGAGGATGCGAAGAGGAGCTAGTACCTAGGTAGCAAATAAATAGACAGAGTGGTACACTTGTGGACAAATCTACGGTATACCATTTTGTTTAAACCACATGAATTCGCAAAAAAGCTTGGATTGTCAGTAAAAAGACTCGCCGTCTCCTCAACATGAATTGCTAGAATACTTGAAATAATTCACTGTTTTTCCTGTCGATTATACGGTCTGCAAAATTACTCCAAGGAAATCAAATAAAACTAAAAAATGCTGTTGACAAACCCCTACAAGATGTGGCAAAATTAAACAAATAAATCGAGTGTTGAGGCCAAACAATGCTTCTGTCCATCAAGACAAAGTTAAAGCTAAACAAGAACCAGGCAACGGTTATGAGCAAACACGCTGGCATAGCGAGGTTTACTTATAATTGGGGACTAGCTACTTGGAATAGCCTTTATCAAGATGGATTAAAGCCCAATAAATACCTACTCAAGAAATTCTTCAACAATCATGTAAAACCTGAATTTACATGGATCAAAGAGACGGGAATCTGCCAGAAAATAACTCAATACGCCTTTGACAATCTTGGGGATTCGTTCTCTAAATTTTTCTCAAAAAAAGGTGGATTTCCCAGATTCAAAAAGAAGGGGCATCACGACTCTTTCACTATTGACGCGGGCGGTAAGCCTATCCCTGTGGGTGGTACGTCTATAAAGTTGCCGACAATCGGCTGGGTAAAAACCCACGAAGGACTACCTCACACAACTTGCAAGTCAATCACCATTTCACGCACTGCCGACAGTTGGTTTATCGCATTTGCTTACGAACAGAATCATGAACCCACAGTCAAAACTCATGAAATTGTAGGAGTTGATTTGGGAGTAAAAGAGTTGGCTACACTTTCAACTGGCGTAGTATTCCCGAACCCAAAGCACTACAAAGCGCATTTTATAAAGCTGAAGAGATTATCAAGAGTTATTGCTAGAAAGGTGAAAGGTTCCAGCAATAGATACAAAGCCAAAATCCAACTGGCAAAACACCATGCAAAAATAGCAAACCTCAGAAAGAATACTCTACATCAAGTCACTACTTACTTATGCAAAAACCACGCAACGATAGTAGTAGAAGACTTGAATATTGGAGGGATGCTAAAGAATCACAAGCTAGCACAGGTAATAGCTGATTGCGGATTTCATGAATTTAAACGCCAGCTAGAATACAAAGCGAAAAAGTTTGGCTGTGAAATTGTCGTTGCTGACCGCTGGTTCCCGTCGAGCAAAACCTGTTCGAGTTGCGGGCATATTCAAGATATGCCACTCAAAGAAAGGGTTTATAACTGTGGAAGTTGCGGTCATTCGATGGACAGGGATTTAAACGCAGCCATCAATTTATCACGGTTGGCTAAACCGTGAAAGCTTACGGAGGGATAACCGCTCCCATGCTCCCGACGAAGTAAGAAGCAAATGTCTAGACTTGTCTAGTATTTGTGTAGCAGCGACACTAAACTAAAAACAAGATGGATCGCAGATTTGAGCCTTAAATTTATCTGCTTTGGCCGCCTTGTCTGCCCGAGCAAAAAATTCATCGCCCGGAGCGAGGTATAACAAAAAAAGCAGCACTCGCGCGCCGAATATTTCATGAACAAATCGCTGACTCGCCAAATCACCGCAGGCATCGGCATCGCCTTGGGACTGCTAATTTTTAATGCGGCAACTTCCTACCGCAATACTCTCAAGTTAGTGGAAAACGAGCGCTCGGTGAGCCACACTCACGGAGTTTTAAGTGAACTCGAAGCCACGCTTTCTACCTTAAAAGATGCTGAAACGGGGCAGCGCGGTTATTTGCTGACGGGAGAAGAACGGTATTTAGAACCTTATTACACTGCGATCGCCAACGTTAACACACAATTAGTCGGATTGCAGGAACTAACAGCCGACAACAATCGGCAGCAAGAGCGCCTTCGCGACTTGAAAAGTGCGATCGACTCTAAATTAGCCGAACTTCAAGAAACCATCAATCTGCGGCGCAAACAAAACTTAGCAGCAGCCCTGCGGGTGGTAAAAACCGATCGCGGACAGCAAATCATGGAGGGGATTCGGCAGCAGGTAGCCACCATGACTGCCGAGGAAAATGTGATATTGCAGCAGCGCGCCCAAGAATCTCAAGCCAGTGCTAATTTGACAATCATCACTTTTACCGTTGCTACTGTGGTAGATTGGCTGTTGCTGGTGTTAATTTTATATTTGGTAAAGCGCGATCGCATTTTGCGCGACAATGCCCAAATCAAACAAAATCAACTGCTAGAAGAGCTAGAACGCGATCGCAATTCCCTGCAATTAACCGAAGAACGTTTCCGCCGCGCCATTGTTAACGCCCCGCTGCCAATTATGCTGCACGCTGAAAACGGAGAAGTTTTGCAAATTAACTCCGCTTGGACAGAATTCTCAGGCTACAAATCCTCAGAAATTCCTACAATTGAAGATTGGACAGAAAAAGCTTACGGCAGCCGCAAATCGGTAGTGCCAGCAAATATCAATTGGCTGCACAAATTAAACTCGCGCCTTTCTGAAGGTGAATATATAATTACCACAGCCAGCGGTGAAAAACGAATTTGGGACTTTTATTCGGCACCTTTAGGCAAGCTTTCCGACGGCAGAAGTTTAGTAATTAGTACCGCCATTGACATCACTGCACGCAAACAAGCAGAAGCGGAAATTCGGATGCTCAACGCTACGTTAGAACAGCGAGTCGAACTCCGCACCAATGAACTGCAAGGAGCTAACGAAGAATTAGAAGCTTTCACCTATACCGTCGCCCACGATTTGCGCGCGCCCTTGCGGGGAATGCAGGGATTGGCTGAAGCTTTGTTAGAAGATTACGGCGAAATCCTTGACGAACTCGGTCAAGAATATGCCCAGCAAATTGTAAATTCTGGGCAACAATTAGAAGATTTGATCCAAGATTTGCTAGCATACAGCCACCTGAGCCGCACTGATTTATCGCTGCAAGTTGTAGAGTTAGAATCTGCTGTCGCTGAGGCAATTGCTATGGTACAAGCCGATGCTAAATCCAACGGTGCTCGCATCAGCGTGCGATCGCCCTTATTGCCGGTAATTGCCCATCGCGTTACCTTAGTTCAAGTCATCACAAATCTGCTCGCCAATGCTCTAAAATTTGTGGCAGGCGCATCGCCGCAAGTGCAAATATGGGCTGAGGAAATTCAACTGCCTCCAGAGGGAGAGACAGACAGACAGACTGCGGGAGAATGGAAAAGGGGGAAAGTGGGAAAGTGGGAGCATTCGCAGTTATTGATTAGCACTGGCCAATTGCCTGTTAGCGAAGCCAACGAAGGCGATCGCATCATCCGTCTTTGGGTAGCAGACAACGGCATCGGTATTGCTCCAGAACATCAAAAACGGATTTTTCGCGTTTTTGAACGGCTTCACGGTATCGAGTCATACCCCGGAACTGGTATAGGATTAGCTATTGTACAAAAAGCAGTCGATCGCATGGGCGGTCAAGTTGGGGTGGAATCGCAATTAGGACACGGCAGTCGATTTTGGATAGAGCTGAGGAAAGGATGAGGCAAAGGCAGACGATTTTGCTGGTGGAAGATAGCCCCGTTGATATTCTGTTGATGCAGCGGGCGTTTCGCAATCAGATTTTTACTAATACTTCGCTGCAAATTGTCCGAGATGGAGATGCAGCGGTTTTTTATTTAAATGGTGATGGAGAATACAGCGATCGCGAGCGCTATCCTTTACCTGCGATAATTTTACTAGATTTGAAGTTGCCCAGGCGATCGGGTCACGAGGTTCTGAGTTGGCTCAAACAGCAGCCGCAACTCAAACGTTTACCTGTGATTGTTCTTACATCTTCGAGGCAAACATTAGATGTCAATCAAGCTTACGATCTAGGCGTTAATTCTTATTTGGTTAAACCTGTCGGGTTTGCTTCTTTATCGGACATGATGCAGAGTTTTGGCGAGTATTGGCTCAACCAGACCGAACTGCCGGAACCTATAGAATTTTCTGGTTTATAGTAGCGTTATCCCAATTTTTAGGGTTTATTTCCTCGTTGTCAGACTTTTCCTCGTAATGAGAGATTTGAGATACTTCGACTTGGCTGTACAAGTTTGAGATTTACTTGTAGCGCCGTGAATCTGGGAGTTTGAACTTTGGTCTAAGATTTTGTAATCTCCACTTCTGCTGTCGTGGGCTTGTATCCATTTTTGGGTGGTCATCAGTCATTCCCAATTCTTTAATCTCAAATATAATCAAATCAAAACTGGTAGAAGTTGGTCTTGAGGTGGCGAGTCCTGTATCATCTGTTCCTGTGCGATGAATCCAAGATTGACGGGAGGCTAATCAACCTCGAAAATCGTAAGGCTGGGATTTTTACCAGAAAGAATTGGTTGAAAGCCCGCCCGCCTTTGACGGAGAAATTAAAATTAGACTATTCATTACTCCAATCCTCGGACTTAAGGGTAGAGGTTGCCCTCAAAAGTCAACTGTCAAGTGTCAAGTGTCAACTGTTGAAGCAAGGCATTGACTAATATAATACCCACAAGGTTCGAGAGAAGAAATTAGGTTATGTATCTGTTAGCAAATACTGGGAAAAAACTACCGACAGCATAATCTGTGAGATATAATAAAATACAAGCAAATACAATTAAAAAAATCCGAGGATAGTTAATTAGCACTAAATATTGAAACAACGGAACTCCTCAATAACATATTTTTAGATTCAAGAATGTTTGTGCCAATACAAAAAGCCCAAAAACCATGCTGTCTATTCTGTTGATCGACGACAACCCGAACGATCGCCTGATGATCGAGCGAGAACTGAGAAAAACTTTGCCCGATTTAGAAGTTAAGTCGGCGATAGATGCCCCAAGTCTCGAACAAATCCTGGTCGTCGGGGGTTTTGACATGGTGATTACCGATTACCAAGTGCGCTGGAGCGACGGATTAACTATTCTCAAACAAGTTCAAAGCCAGTACCCAAATTGTCCGGTAATTATGTGTACCGACAGCGGCAGCGAACAAGTGGCAGTCGAAGCGATGAAAGCGGGTTTGAGCGATTATGTGTTCAAAGGGCGACACTTCAATCGGCTGGCGTCTGCCGTGCGCGAAAGTTTGGAAAAACAGCAGTTGCGCGAGAATTACGCAAAAACTTCGGCGCAGTTGGCAATTTCTGAGGAAAGGCTGAGGGTAGCTATCTGCGCCTCGCAAATGGGAACTTGGGATTGGAATATATTAACTGGCGAGGTGGTTTGGTCGGAGGGACACGAACTGTTATTCGGGTTGGAAAAAGGCAGTTTTTTGGGAACTTATGAAGCATTTTTTGCCTTTATTCACCCGGACGATCGCGATTCTATTGCTCGCGCGATCGCCTTTTCTTTAGATAACAAGATAGAATACCAGCACGAATTTAGAGTGATTTGGCCCGATGGCAGCTTGCACTGGATCGCGGCTAGGGGCAAGTTTTTTGATGATGGTACTGGTAAATCGGTGCGATCGATCGGCGTGGTTTGGGATATTACCGATCGCAAGTTATCCGAAGCCAGAATACAGGAAAACGAGGAAAATTTGCGCTTTGCCCTAGAAGCAGCTAACACGGTTGCTTTTTCTTGGGATGTTGTTTCCGCTGAAATCCGCCGTTTTTCCAATGCCCAAACAGAGATAGGTTTGCACCCGGACAGCGCAGTTGGTACTTTTGAGGAAAAAAAGAATGCGGTGCATCGAGATGACCGCGACAGCTTTTTGGCAGATTTGGATGCGGCACTCAGCGGCTCGGGATTTTACGACTCGGAACACCGCCAAGAGCGCCCCGACGGTTCGGTGATTTGGCTTCACGACAAAGGGCGGGTGGTTTTTGACGCATCCGGTAAACCAGTGCGACTGTTCGGCGTAGCGATCGACATTACCGCTCGCAAACAGTTAGAATACGATCGCTCCCAGGCTTTGGCGCGCGAGCGATCGTATCTGCACCGCCTGCAAAAGTTAACCTCCGCCTCAGTTGCGCTCCACTCCATGCTTTCGGTAGCAGACATCGTTCAGTTAGCAGCAGATAGCGCCCGCCAAATTCTGGAAGTCCACCAAGCAGCCGTCAACCTCAGCCCTTCCGCCCACTGGGATGTTGGAATTAGCAAGTTTTCCCTATCCGAAAAATACGCCCAGTGGCAAGATTACTGCGAAGAGCCAGACGGTACGGGCATTTATCAGGAAGTTTGCCGGCACCAACAGGCGATGCGGATGACTCAAAGCGAGTTAGAGGCTCACCAGGCGTGGCGGAAGTTCGGCAAGGCTGCCGACAAGCACCCGCCGATGCGGGGCTGGCTGGCGGTACCGCTGACGGCTCGCGATGGCAGAAATATGGGATTGATTCAGTTGTCGGACAAGTATGAGGGGGAGTTTGGGGAAGATGACGAAAGTATTTTAATGCAGTTGGCTCAGGCAGTTTCGGCGAGCATCGAAAACGCGCGGCTTTATGAGGAATCTCAGCAGGCAAATCGCATGAAAGATGAGTTTTTAGCAACTCTTTCTCACGAGTTGCGATCGCCCTTAAACGCGATTTTGGGCTGGGCGCAATTGCTACGAAATCGCAGTTTCAGTCCGGCAGCTACCGCACGGGCGTTGGAAACGATCGAGCGCAATGCTAAATTGCAAACTCAATTGATTGAGGATTTGCTGGATATTTCGAGAATTATTCGCGGCAAATTGACTTTAAATCCTTGTCCAGTAAATTTGATTTCGATGGTGGAAGGAGCGGTAAATACGGTGCGGTTGGCGGCCGATGCTAAGTCGATCGACGTGGAGTTGGCAATTCTAGATTTGGGCTTGGATACTGCTGAATTTTGCCCGCTCAAAGAGGTTTATGGCGATCGCGAATCTCCGTTAAATCCGAGATTTTTGGTATCGGGAGACCCCGGCCGCTTGCAGCAGATAATTTGGAATTTGTTGACGAATGCGATTAAGTTTACGCCGCGTGGCGGGCGAGTAGAAATCCGGTTGCAGCGATTTGATTCGGAGGTTGAGCTAACTGTTACCGACACCGGAATTGGGATTGCTGCGAATTTTTTGCCTTACGTGTTTGAGTCTTTCCGGCAAGCGGATGCTACGATTACTCGCAATTATAGCGGTTTGGGGCTGGGTCTGGCGATCGTCCGGCAGTTGGTGGAACTCCACGGCGGCAGGGTTTGGGCCCAGAGTCCGGGACTGGATATGGGTTCGACTTTTACTTTCCGCCTCCCTTCGATTCCGGTAAATTCGATCGCCCCTGAGGAAGCGTCGGTGTTGGCTGGCGGTGGTAATTTACAGGGAGTCAAGGTTTTGGTGGTTGATGACGAGGTGGATTCGCGGGAATTTATGATGTTTGTCTTGAGCGATTCCGGGGCGGCTGTCAGGGCTGCATCCTGTGCTGCTGAGGCGTTTGAGGTGGCTTCGGAGTTTGTGCCGGATGTTTTGGTCAGCGATATCGGAATGCCTGAGGAAGACGGCTATTCGCTGCTGTTAAGGCTGCGTTCTCTGGCAACCCAAAGCGGCAGGAAGTTTCGGGCGATCGCCCTGACGGCCTATGCTAGAGATGAAGACCGCGATCGGGCTTTGAAAGCTAGTTACGATCGGCATCTGACTAAACCCGTACAGCCCGATGTCTTGGTGGAGGCTGTAGTCAGTTTGAGGCGTGCCGGCGCTAAAATTGGTAATTGGTAATTGGTAATTGGTAATTGGTAATTGGTAATTGGTAATTGGTAATTGGTAATTGGTAATTGGTAATTGGTAATTGGTAATTGGGAATTGGTAATTGGGAATTGGTAATTGGTAATTGCGAATTATGCGCCACTTTGAAACAGGTTTCTCCATTATGTGTAATATCAAATCCGCTCTTCATCGGAATTATTCATCTCTCTTATAGCGGTTCTTAAAAAAGTGAGGTATGCCTGCGTGCCCTATGCCCTATGCCCGATACCACCGCACTGTTGCTGAGACTCGGCTATATAAGACCTTTATTAGCTTGTGTTAATATGCTAAGATATCCAAAAACTACGGTAATTTGGTGGACAAACTTCAGACAGACATAGAGGCAATTTGCTCTCAGATTGAGGCTTTGCGCCGCGAACGCCAACAGCTTAGCACTGGCGCGATCGCCCCAGCGGGGGATTCGCCCCAAGCCATCGCTGATGCTTACCGCCGTCACGCGAGGGAAACAGCACAAGTGTCGGCAGAAGTCAAGGGAATAGATGATGCGATCGCAGCTCTGTCTGCTCAACTGAATCAGAAACAGCAGCTATCGGTAAACTTGCAAAGAATCAGTCCGATGGAGCAGCAAGTTGAAGAGGGAAGAGAGCTCGCTCGCGGACACGCGGAACGGATTAACGAACTGGCGGCCCAATTGTCGGGAGAAGTGAAGGAACTTAAAGCCATTGCCGACCAAATTAGTCCCAGCTACTGGCAGGTTTATTACAAGCCTTTTATTACGGGTTTTAAGAGTATTTCTGTACCCTACGTGCGATCGGACGGGGATGTTTGGACTATTGTCAATCGAGTAGTTTAGAGAGGCTGCGGGATCAGAAATTGGAACCACTCAAGACATTTTTTCTGTCCCTCTTCCTCTACTTCAACCGCGCAGCAGTTGCTTAATCGTGCCCACCAATTCCTGAGGGTGAAACGGCTTGGCGATGTAAGCGTCGGCTCCTTGTTTCATTCCCCAATAGCGATCGAACTCTTCGCTTTTGCTCGAACACATTACCACGGGCAAATTCTGAGTTTTGGGGTCGCTCTTGAGCCGGCGACAGACTTCATAGCCATTCATCCGGGGCATCACGATATCCAGAACGACTAAATCCGGGCGGTTGGCTTTGATTTGCTCTAGAGCTTCTACGCCATCACTAGCTACCGTGACATTGAGTCCTCTACCTTTGAGCAAGTCGGCGATCATCTCCCGCAGAGTGACGCTATCATCAACAACCATAACTGTACTCATAGAATAATCCCTACCAAGTTTCTGGGTTGAAACGTTCACATTAACGTTTGCATTAACGTTCACCTTCAAAGGTGTCTTTTCCTGATTGAGATTGCGCTCTGCTAGATGTAGTTTACCCACTTTTGCTGATTTCCCAATCATTTTTTAAAGAATTACTGCGAACCAAATATCCGCGTAATCTCGGTTGACACACGAGGCTATGTCCGTTAGTCTATCATTTTCTTTCTCAAATGGTACGTTTGTCAAAAAATGATTGTGCAGGTTGGTTGTGCATTTCGGGTAGAGGAGGGCGGCACGGCGCCGCTTGGAGCGAAATTTGTCTAATTTTGATTTTTTGTACCTAAAGCCGATAGTTTTTGGTCGTAGAGGGTGTCTAAACCGACCGAGCGCTGCCGGTAGCTGTTAGGATCGTTTTTGCAGCCGTTAGCCACGATTCCCAAAACCGAAGCTCCAGAAATTTTTAATTCTTCTAAAACTTTGCGAACTTGCGCTCGGTCTGTTTTGGCAATTTGCACGACCATAATCGTAGCGTCGGTGTGAGCTGCTATCAAGTGGGCGTCTGCCAAGCCGGCTAGCGGTGGGGTGTCATAAATCACTAAGTCAAAAAATGCTTGAAACTGCTCCATCAAATACTGCATTTTTTTGGAAGAAAGCAGCTTGATCGGATCGGGCGGAATTTGTCCTGCGGTAAGTACGAACAAATTGTCTTGATTCAAAGCTCGCTGAATCGCGTCGTTGAGGCTGAGATCTGTAGAAATGGCATCGGCGAGCCCGCGCACGTTTGGCAGTCCTAGCTTAGTATGCAGTTGCGGGCAGCGCAAATCTGCATCTACTAACAATACTCGCTGTCCGACTGCTGCTGCGATCGCGGCCAGGTGCAAAGCTACTGTAGATTTGCCGTCTCCAGCCACGGCCGAGCTCACTAAAAGCGATCGAATTGCCGTACCTGCACTGAGCAAGTGAATATTGGTGTAGAGCGATCGAAATGCTTCTAAAAATTGATAGTCCAACTCCCTAAAAATACTTTGACCCCCGATGAGCGTCGGAGGAGTAGGTTCAGTGTCGAGGGATTCGAGAACTTGCACTTGCGACTTCGACGACGAGCGAGCCGAAGTTAGTTTCCTCGGCCTCGCTGGCTGTCTGCGCCTGACTTTTTTGCTAAACGGAATCACCCCGATCACCGGCAATTTTGTGGCGATTCTCAGTGCTTCTGGAGTGTGGAAAACAGTATTTAGCACCTCTACGAGCAAGCCGACTGCTATGCCCAGCAGACTGCTTAAAATTAGTGCCAACGCTAACTGTCTTTTGGTTTGTTTGATTGTAGCTGGGATCGGCCTATTGAATTTGTCTAGCGGAATTTCCGGAGGATTGATCAGCACCCAAGGTATTTGCTGTTGAGCTGCATCAATCCGCAAGGCTTCCCGTTTTGCCAAAAAGTCCGACAAACTCTTAGTAACAACTTGTTGTTCCCGCACTAAATTGTCGTATTGTCTCGTTGTTACTGAAAAATTTCTAATTTTTTGGTAGAGAGCCTTTTGCAAAGCAGTCATTTCGCGATCGCGCGCCTCAACTTCTTTGATTTGGCTTGACAAATTTCCCATCACCACTTCTTTTGCTTGTTGAGTCGCCGTTAAAATCAGTTCTTCCCGACTTTTTCGCAGTGCTAAAACAGGCAAACTGTCATCTCTATACTGAGCTAATTTCAGGGACAAGTCTGAGTCTATTTTCTGGATTTGAGATAAGAGTCCGCCGTAAGCTTGTCCTTGGGTCATCAATACGCCAATGGGGTTATTTTTATCCAGTAAATTTTGATAGCTTTGGTAGAGATTCCGCATCCCTTTTAACTGTACCTGGAGTCCTACTTGCTGTCCCCGAATGCTTTGAACTTGTTCTGACAGAGATTTTCCCTCTAGCTGCGGCTCAAACAAGTTGCTATTCTGGCGCAGTCTTTGGACTTGCAGTTGCAAAACTTCGACTCTTTCTCGGAGCTTGGGCATCTCCATGTCTATAAATTTAATACCTTGATTGATGCCCGTCAACCGCTGCTGCAAGCTATATTCTAGATAAGCTTTAGAAACCTTATCCAATACGCCGTAAATTTTATTTGGTTCTGAATCTTTGTAGCGAACTTCTAAGATTTTTGTACCTTGCTGTTTGCCATCTCTTCCGTAGCTGACGCGGCTGATCGACAGTTTTGTCATCAGTTCGCTGTAGGTTAGGTTGGGATTCCAAGCTCGCAAATCTTGAAGCACTGGCTGCATCATTTTGGGGCTGCGTAAAATCCTAATTTGGGTTTCGTAATCTACTAAACTAATTCCTTCTATATTAATTTTTGCTAAGTCGGCAGCGACGGTATTGTCTAATTGTTTGGATAGCAAACCTTCAGCGGTTGCTGGTTCTACTAACAGAGAAAATGAGCCTTCATACTCCAGCGTTATCCGTTTAGAAGCGGTGACGATCCCTGTTCCTGCGAGGGCGCTCAAAGCAATTGTGGCTGCTGCCATCACCAGGATACGGCGGCGCAGGACTCCTAACAGCCACGACAAGTCTAGCTTTTCTTCCTCTGTCTCCTCGACGAACCTATCTCTGTAGTTCTGAGCCGAGAAGTCGGGCAGTTTGCCATTAGATTTGGGTGTGAAGGGTTGGTAATCTTGTCTGCTATCCATATTCAGCCTGGGTATTCTTGAGGTTTATATTTTTGATGTTGATATTTTTGAAGCTGCCACGCCGCGACGCCAGAAATTCTATTGTTTAATTTATTCTAGCCTTTCGCAGGAATTATCCACCTCACCAGCAACGTTCTTACCTGAATAAACTTCGGAGAACGTTTATAAAATTTAACACTCCGGTAGCTGGCCCGACAGGCCCGACTACAGCGTTCATGCGGTCTATGAAGTTGACGATACCGCTGCGGGATACGATAATCATGTCGTTGTTCCGAAGTTGAGGATTGACTTCTTCGTTAATGCCTTGAGTTAAATCGACTTCGATCGTCCGTTTAGTAGCAGTACCGTCCTGATTGAGGCGGACTAGCTCAATTTTATTCCTTCTAGCTCTCGTATTCTCGTAGCCAAAAAATCCTCTGGAAACTAAAGCTTGATTGAGGGTGGCATTAGGTGGCAGCCTCAACGGATCGAGAGATGTTCTGACTTCTCCTACTACATAAACGTTAATGCCGGAAGGAGCAAAGTTAGTGCTAGCCAGCACGCCAGCTTCTGCGGGGTTGACGATAGTTGCTTTGGGAACGATGATGGTGTCTCCCTGCTGGAGGATGGTATCTTGGGCGCCGTCGCCGGACTCTAGGAATTGCCACAGGTTGACTGGAATGATTTGTTCGCCTCTTCTGGTGACGCGGCGCACTTGAATTTGGCGGATGTCGGCTTCGGAGGTAATTCCGCCTGCAAGCTGAATGGCGCGGATGACGGTGGGGAATCCTTCTCGGCTGAGGTCGCTATTGGTGTTGCCGCCGATGACTACGTAAGCCCCCGGGCGGGTTACTTGGCCGACGATGGAGATCGATCGAGGTTTTTCCGGCGGCGGCGAGAAGTTGGCGATCGCAAATTGGCGCGCCTCTGCTTGGTTGAAGTTCGCGACGGTAGGGATCACAATCGTGTCTCTGTCTTGCAAAATGATATCTTGAGAGATGTCTCCTTCTTGCAAGAATTTCCATAGGTTAACGTTGAGCACTTGGTCGGGGCCGTCGGGTTGGGGACGGCGGACGCGGATGTTGCGGATGTCAGCGACGCCAGTGACGCCTTCTGCGAGTCTGAGGGCTTGGGTGACGGTTGGGTACTGCACGCTGGGCGCGACCCCCGGGCCTGGAGTGAGGGCGATCGTGAAGTTTCCGGGTCTAGTTACTTCTCCGATGACGCCGACGTTGAGGGGGCGGGCGGCGACGAGGCTGACTGTAACTATCGGATCTTTGAGGATGCGGCGGTAGGCGTTGCGGATGATGGTGGTGGCTTCCGCTAAGGTACGGCCGCGGATCGAGATCAGACCGATCAGCGGGAGGTTGACGGAACCGTCTGAGAGGACTTCGTAGCCACGGGTGAGCTCTGGTACTTCGAGTATTTCTACTTGGATGCGATCGCCACCGCCGAGTTTGTAGCTTTGGGGCGATCTTCTAACGCCGACAGGTGTTGTGACTGCGCCAGGACGCAATGGTAGTTGCGCTGTTGCACCAAGCGGGAACCCGAGGGAAATACTCGCGCAGGCGATCGTCCACAACATCAAACTCAAGACTGGCGGGTTTACTTGTTTGGAAAAATCAGTGTTAGCCACAGACTACTTATTTTATTTGAGGATCATTCACCAGTTTAATCGCCGATCGTTGAAAAGCAATGTCGATCGCAGATACAAAGAAAAAAATCATCAAATTTTCTTCCCCTCCCCCTCCCGGCAATTATCTAGAAGGCAGAATAAAAAAACCTCGGCATTCCCCAACCCCTCTCCTCATACCCAACCAACCAACACTTTAGACCAGCAGCAGCTTATATAGAAAGATCGCCGGCGACAAATACCTCGGTTTATTGTTATTTTGGTGGAATTAGCCCGCTGCTAAATTGGTATTTTTCTCAGAGAGGGTAGATATTTATGGCGAGAATGATTAAAGAACTAATTCTCAGCAATAATTTGTTGCTGATGATATTGGGTGTCAGTGGCTTGGCGATCACTCTGTTGATATTTCAGATTGCCAGCAAAAAACAAATTGGTATTACTTTAGAAAAGTGGTTTGCAGTTCTGTACATTTTCATGTCTCCTCATGTTAATGTACCTCCTTTTAATTATATGCACTTTATCAATATCACTGACCCTGAGGGTGGAGTAATTAAGCAGCTTCCTTATGTATTTTATCCCTGGATAGTTTTTATTTTATGTGGGAAATTTATTAATTTTTGTAAACACAAACTTGTCGAAGGATTGTTATTTGTGGTGCTGAGAAATCCGGCTTTTTCGCTATATTGTTGGCTACCAATAACATCGACACTGTGGTCGCTAGTTCCTGATATTACGCTGAAAGCGGGGATAGCATTTACAGGTTTTACGGTTGTGGGTTTTTATATAGGTGCGCGATATGAGTGGCACGAACTATCAGCCTTAGTGCGATGGGGCTATACCTCGGTGGGTATAGTTAGTTTTTTGCGCTACCCGAATGTGACACGGGAATTGTCAGGAATTACCAGTCACAAAAATTCTCTGGGCAGCATCATGGTAGTAAGTACAGCACTTTGGTACCTGCACTATTCCCAAGGTGCTAAAACTCAGAAAGAACGCTGGATAGCTCTGGCATTCATGTTTTTTTCCTTTTATTTGGTTAGAACTACTAGCTCTGGGGGTTCTCTAGTTAATAGTTTGATGCTCATAGTTGTAGTATCATCCTTAAGCTTTTTGAGCAAGTTAAAGTTTCAATGGGCCTTTACTTGTATTGTCGGCTTTACGATCTTCGGTATCATAGGTAGCATTTATATAATCGACAATTTGGAATCCATTGTTGTCGGAGGTTTAGGAAAAGATTTGACTTTGACAGGACGCACGGAGTTCTGGCCGCAATTAATCGCGGCAGCCAACCAGCGTCCTTGGTTTGGCTATGGATTTGAGGGATTTTTTCAACAAGCATTAATAGGCAAGGAGACCCCAGCTTATTATATATATACTACGAGTGGATTTCAACCTAAAACTGCTCATAATGGTTCCATAGCAGTCTTACTCTCTTTCGGCTATCCAGGACTGGTTCTAATCTTAATTTCTGTGTTGACAAATCTGATTTTCGCCGTCCGGCAACTGAGCCGCAGCCCGCTATCTCAAGCGGGGATACCGATTATTTACTTAGTTTTTATTATTTTGAACAACCTAACTGAAGGTTCTCTATGTGATATTGGGGATGTCTGGCTTGCCTACGTGTTAATAACAGTTAGACTCAGTATCGATAGTGGCAAATCTCCATCCAGCAACCGGCGTATTTCCGGAGGCGATTTGGTGGCGCCATCTTGATCCAGATTGAATCATGATTAACTTGCAGAAGTTGAAAATTGCTCGAACTATGATATACTATATTAATGAGCCTGGTTTTTGATTAATTCCCGAACGCTCGAAAAGTATATTTATTTCTGACAAGGACTGAAAACTTTCTGATGTTAGATAAGCTAAATGCGGTCAGTCAAAAGCTCGGCCCCGGCCTCCGCCAGGTACTCGGCAACCTGGCTTGGCTGTTGACTGACCAAATTTTGCAGATGAGTCTGGGTCTGCTGGTGGGAGTGTGGGTAGCACGATATCTGGGCCCGGAACAATTTGGCTTAATCAATTATGCGATCGCCTTTGTTTCGCTGTTTTCCTCGGTGGCAACAATGGGATTGGGTACTCTGGTAGTGCGAGACATTGCTCGCAATCCCGACTGCAAAGAAGAGACTCTAGGGACTGCTTTTGCCATACAATTAGCAGGCGGAATCATCACTTTACTGCTCACTGTCACAGTGATTTCAATACAGAATCCCAATGACAGCTTAACTCGTTGGCTGGTAGGGATTATCGCCGCCGGCACGATTTTTCAGTCCTTTGAAACAATAAATTTTTGGTTTCAATCTCAAGTTCAATCTAAGTATACAGTTGTCGCTAAAAATTGCGTATCATTACTGGTTGCAGGACTCAGAATCGGATTAATTCAACTCAAAGCACCACTGATTGCTTTTGCTTGGATCAGGTTGGGAGAGGTAGCATTAGCCGGATTGGCGATCGCAATTGTCTATCAAAACAAGGGAAATGATTTAAAGCTGTGGCGAGTCAGTTGGCAGCGAGGTAAAGAACTGCTTCACGAAAGTTGGCCGCTGGTGCTTTCAGGCTTGGCGGTTTTTATTTATTCCAAAATCGATCAAATCATGCTCGGCTCTATAAATAAAACTGAGTTAGGATATTATGCAGTTGCAGTCAAATTATCAGAAATATGTGATTTTTTGCCTGTGATCATCGCTTCTTCTATTTTCCCGAAACTCGCACAGTTAAGAGAAAAAAATTATGGCGAATACTTAAAAAACTTTCAGATTTACTCAGATGCCATGTTATTTTTGTGGTTGGGAGTGGCATTACCAATCTCTCTGCTAGCTCCTTTCATAGTCCAAACTCTCTACGGCGCTCAATATACAGAGTCAGCCAGGGTATTGTCAATCTACGTTTGGGCTCAATTTGGCAGTAACTTCGGCATCGCTAGAAATACCTATTTTGCCTTAGAAGGTCAACTGCGATACGGTCTTTACTTGACATTTATTGGCTCATTTTTTAATATAGTATTGAACTCTCTACTAATTCCTAAATATGGAGCTTTTGGAGCAACTGCGGCAACTTTAATTACTTATTTCTATGTAATTATTTTAGTCAACTTTTTGATTAAAGAACTGAGACCTTTTGGTAATTTAATTCTGAATTCGCTGAATTTATACAAGGCTGCATCCAGGCTGATAGGATTGATCAAATGATTGAAATTAAACCCAAGCTCGAACACCGATCGCACTGTCCCTCTTCTGGGCAAATACTCAAACCTGTCAAAGTATTGTGGCAAGGTTCCCGCATCTGTGTTGTGTCTGAGTCTCCAGGAGGTGGCGAAATCATTGACGAGTTGAGAATTGGCCACGCGGCTAAAACTGCTTACAGCATTAACTTAGCTGAAGGAACAACTTTTAGTGATGACAAATATGCGGAAGAATTTTTAGCAAAACCCTTGCTCAAATCTCTGCAAAATCCTCAAAACGAACACCTAGAAATTACTCAAGAAATCTTTAAATCTTGCGATCGGGCGATCGTATTAAACTGCATCGATTATCTGTACGGACACAGCCTTTTAAAGTTGCTCAACGCACAGAGACATTTAGAATCTCACCCAGAATTTGGTTTGATTGTCATTGTCCAAAAATTTATGAGGTGGATGGTTCCCGAAGGAGTTGCTGAAGTCTGGACAGTACCTATATCGCTGAAAAACGGTCAGTGTTACTATCCCAGTTTTGGCAATTTTGTCAGCAAACAGTTAGAACGTTTCCAGGAAGTTTACATCAGTGAAGCCTATTCTCACCCCAGTCAATTTGACATTAGTAAATTTACGGGGGTTGCCAAACACGATTTTGATAAGGAAGAATACAAAATTACTTTTGTTTGGCGGGAAGATCGGCTGTGGTGCCGGCATTTGCTTGTCAAAATTTTCCGAAAAATTAACTTGCTACAAATTCCTTTAAGTATTCAAAATTGGAAAGTGCAGAGGTTGTTTGCGAAAATGCGAAAGTTGCTGCCGCAAGCTAAGTTTGCAGTTGTAGGTTTAGGCAAAAACACTAGCTTTCCAGAGTGGGTAGAAGATTTCAGAGTGGATAAGTTCGATGAAAAAACTGAGAGGCAAATGTGTCAGGTTTATTCAGAGAGTCGCTTGGTAATTGGGATTCACGGTTCCAATATGTTGCTGCCTTCGGGACACGCTGGTATGACGATCGATATGATCGATGAAAGGTGGGGCAACTTTGCTCAAGATATTTTATATCAAGAAACAGACCCCAGACTGTCTTCGTTTCGCTATCGATATCTGCCGCTGGCGACTAGCTTAAAAAACTTAGCGCATATTGGTTCTGAAATGATTATCAAGCGCTTGGATTTCTATTTTCACATGACGGGCGATTCCCTTAGGGATAGCTTCGCTTCACGGCTTTAATTTACTCCACACTTTAAATATAACAGGAGATAT
This sequence comes from Microcoleus sp. PH2017_09_SFU_O_A, assembly GCF_020738625.1. Classification (NCBI taxonomy): domain Bacteria; kingdom Bacillati; phylum Cyanobacteriota; class Cyanophyceae; order Oscillatoriales; family Microcoleaceae; genus Microcoleus; species Microcoleus sp. PH2017_09_SFU_O_A. Next base: position 93,869 of record NZ_JAEQCF010000051.1, on the reverse strand, counting down.
ACACGATGAATGACAGCGGTTCTGTTTACATAGTTACTGGAATGTGCTGCGATGAAGAAGGCCAGGAAAGTAAATATCCCCAAGGATCGGATGCTAAATCTTCTTCGGAAAAATTTCAATCAGTTTACTGGCGATGTGCGGTGGTATATTTTGCTTCCAGCGTTAGAAATAACCCGGAAGCTCAGCATATCTTATTTACGAATGCCGATCGCATTCCAAATATTGAAAGCTTTAACACCGTTGAGTTTTTCGACAAAATTGGAGTTAAAGTTGTCCAGATTCCATTTACCTATCAGCCACCAATGGAATACTACCCCGCCTTCAGAAGTACCTTTTTTAAGTTTGACATTATTCAATATTTGAAAAATCATTCAGCGTTAAACGATCGCTGTATAGCTTTAGACTCTGACTGCGTGTGGGTAAACTCCGCCGATCGCATAATTGCCGATATTGAAAAACAAGGTTTGGCTACCTACGATTTGTACGAGCCTGAAGACAAAAAAATCAGTGGTTTAACCAGGCGAGAAATGCAGAAAATTTATGAGGAATTAGGCTATAAAGTAGATGAGCCTCCCAAGTATTTTGGTGCAGAATTTATCGTAGGAAGTGGCAAACACATTAAAATATTGTCCGACGAAGTAGACTCGATCTGGGAGACTTGCTTGCAAAGATTTGCCGAAGGAAAGACAAAATTAAATACAGAAGAGCAGATGCTCACCTACATTTACAACAAGCTGGGATATGCTCGCAGCAGCGGCAATGCTTATTTTAATCGAGTGTGGACATCGCCGATCATTCATACGGCAACTGAGGCTGATTTAAAAATGGATATATGGCATTTGCCAGCCGAAAAAGGATACGGAATTAAGCGAATTTTTGCACAAGTTTCTAATCCCCAATCAGATTTTTGGAATTTGCCTTTAGGAGAGCAGTTTACTAAATATGTTGCGGGTTATGTTGGCATACCACAACGGAATATTTCTAAGACTGTCTTGGATGTTTTTGACAATAGAATTTCTGGTATCAAAAGGAGATTGTCGAAAGTCAAAAGTGTTGTCAGCAATTAGCATAGTGGAGTTGTGTAAATGTTCGATCGACCGTTAAAAACCCCCGTCGCTTTTATTATTTTCAAACGTCCCGAAGAAACTCAGAGAGTATTCGCAGAAATTCGCAAAGTCAAGCCGTCAAAATTGTTAGTAGTTGCTGACGGGCCGCGGCCGGACAAACCGGGAGAAGACGCGCAATGCGCTGCGGCTCGCGCGATTATTGAGCAGGTGGATTGGGAATGCGAAGTTTTGCAGAATTATGCTGAGACTAATTTGGGTTGTCGCCAGCGAGTTTCTAGCGGGTTAGATTGGGTGTTTGATACGGTGGAAGAGGCGATTATTATTGAGGATGATTGTTTGCCTGATAGTAGCTTTTTCTACTTTGCCGAAGAGTTGTTGGAACGCTACCGATACGACGAAAGAATTATGTCGATATCTGGTCAAAACGTGCAGTTTGGCAAGCAGCGAACTGATTTTAGCTACTACTTTTCTCGCTACACTCATTGCTGGAGTTGGGCGAGTTGGAGGCGAGCTTGGCGACACTACGATCTAGATATGAAGCTGTGGCCGTCGGTTCGAGATGGAAATTTTTTGATGGATGTATTGGAAGATGCTCATGCTGCCAAAATCTGGACTAAAACTTGTCAGTTGTGTTACGACAAAGCTATTGATACATGGGATTTTCAGTGGACATTTGCGAGTTTTATTCAAAATGGTTTGAATATTTTGTCTAATGTCAATTTAGCTGCAAATATCGGACACGGAACGGGGGGGACTCACACGGATGATATCAATAGTCCCTACAACAATATGTCTGTTGAACCGATCGCCTTTCCTCTAAAACATCCTCCGTTTGTGATTCGCGATGCCCAAGCGGATCGCTTTACTCAAGAGAGTTTATATGATTACGATCCGAAATTGGTCAAGAAAGTCCAGCGCAAAATTAAAGGATTATTGAAAATGTAAGTAAAAATGCTGTTTTTTAGATATCCTACTTTTTGAATGAGTCGGGGATTTGGGTCTTTGGTTTGGGATTTTTAAGGATTTAACCACAGAGGGCGCAGAGGGCGCAGAGAAAGAGAAGAGGAGAAGGGATTTGATAATGAGGATGTTTGGATGAAAGTTTTGCTGGTGAGTAATTACGATACTAAAGGTGGTGCTGCGAGGGCGACTTATCGGCTGCACAAGGGCTTGCAAAGTATCGGGGTGAATTCCGAAATTTTGGCTGGTTATAAGTTTAGTGATGATGAAACTGTGCGGTTGATGCCGACAAGGTTAGGAGAAAAGTTTAAGAGTCTCCGAGGAAAATTAAATAGATTGCCGTTAAAAGTTTATCCCAAACTAGGTCAGGTAATTTTTTCGCCGCAATGGGTTCCTGATTCCTTGGCATCGGAAGTTGCCAAAATTAACCCTGATGCGATCAATTTGCACTGGGTTTGTGAAGGTTATATGCAGATTGAAACTCTGGCTAAGTTTAATAAACCGGTGGTTTGGACGCTGCACGATATGTGGGCGTTTACGGGTGGATGTCACTACAGTGAAAATTGCGATCGCTATCTTGATGCTTGCGGTGCTTGTCCGCAACTGCACAGCACTAAGGATGCTGATATTTCTCGTTGGATTTGGCAGCGGAAAGCTGAGGCTTGGCAAAATTTGAATCTGACTTTGGTAACTCCGAGTCATTGGTTGGCTGAATGCGCGAAATCTAGTTCTTTGTTGAAAAATTATCGAGTTAAAGTCATTGCGAATGGCCTTGATGCTGAACTCTACAAGCCGCTGAACCGCCCGCAGGTGAGGGATAGTTTGAATTTGCCTCAAGATAAACAGTTGGTCTTGTTTGGGGCGATGCAGGGTACGGGCGATCGCTGGAAGGGGTTTCCGTTGCTGGTTCCGGCTTTGCAAAGCCTCAGTCAGTCGGGTTGGCAAGATAAGATTGAACTGTTGGTTTTTGGGTGTTCTGAGCCTGAAAGCCCGATCGATGTTGGTTTCAAAACTCATTATTTAGGCAGGTTGGATGATACTACTTTGTCACAGGTTTATGCAGCGGCGGATGTGATGGTTGTCCCGTCGCGCTACGAAGCTTTTGGGCAGACGGCATCGGAAGCCATGGCTTGCGGTACGCCTGTGGTGGCTTTTGATGTGACGGGACTAAAAGATATTGTCGATCGCCAGTACAATGGCTATTTAGCCCAACCCTATGATACCGAGGATTTAGCGCGAGGGATTGCTTGGGTGCTAGAAGATGGTGAGCGGCATCAAAAGCTTTGTCGCCTAGCACGAGAGAAAGTTGAAGCCAAGTTTACCTTAGAAGTGCAAGCTCGCGAGTATCAAAATCTTTATCAAGAAGTTTGCCAAACTCCTAAGTAAGTAAAACTGATTAAATGTAAAACTTGTAGGGTATTTATAATGCCGATTTTTGGGTGTTTATTAGTATATTTTCGGACAGCCGACGTGTTGATTGTTACAATTACACCGTCAGGCAATTAGAGGCTGGGCAAAGCTGGCCAATCAAAAAATAAACGATCGACTAAATATCTTGATACTTGTGACAGATTAAGTTATTAATTGAATAGGACTCGCCTGCGATCGGCATTGTCGATCGCCCGAGGACAGTTTTATACCAATTTTGCACAAACAGCCCAATATTTGATATAGATGGAGCAGATAAGTATAGCAGTCCTGATGACTTGCCATAACCGCAAGTTAAAGACTTTGGCCACTCTAGAGTCGCTGTTTAAGCAAAAATTAACAAAGGAAATTGCACTCAATGCTTATCTGGTAGATGATGGTAGCACTGATGGCACAGCAGAAGTAATACAGCAAACATACCCTCACGTCAAGATTTTTTCGGGAGATGGTAACTTATTTTGGAATGGAGGAATGCGGGTTGCTTTCAGCGAAGCTATGAAAGACGATCCAGACTACTATGTCTGGCTCAACGACGACACCGTACTCGAACCAGAAGCTTTCAACGACTTGCTCGCCACCAGTAGCGAGCTAATCAAAAAAGGAGAAAAAAAGGCGATCGTTGCCGGCTCTACTCGCGATCCAGAAACCGGTGATTTTACATACGGCGGTATAGTCAAGATTACCCCATTACTTCCCTTTAAATTTCGCTTCCTTCAGCCAACAAAAGCACCTCAGCCTTGTGACAGCATGAATGGTAACTGCGTGTTAATTCCCCGCAGCGTGGTTGAACTGGTTGGCAATCTCGATCCAGCCTTTATTCATTATCTATCAGATTGGGAATACGGTCTGCGTGCCCGACAAAAAGGCTGTACAGTTTGGATAGCTCCAGGCTATCAAGGAACCTGTTCTCCCAATCCGCAATCAACAACAATAGCGGCTGCCAATATGAGTGAAGGCTTGGAAAAAATGAACCAACCCAAGGGTTTAGCTTTTAAAGATGCTACCCTTCAACCCTGGGAAGAGTGGAAAGTTTTTGCTCGCCGTCACGGTGGTTTATTCTGGCCAGTATATTGGTTGCTACCTTACAGAAGGTTAGTTTGGTTTTCAGTTTTAAGCAAGCTGGGATTCAATAAAAACAAAACTGAAGGTGAATAGCATGGTCGATAGAGATGATTTGCGCGTCGCTTGGCTGGTTCCAGAAGTAGAATTGGGCGCATATTGGCAGCCTGTATTAAGAGAATTTACAAAAGTATATAAAAATACTGTGTTTTATACTGGTCGCGTTTGGTCTGGGTTCGATCCGACGCTACCGGGAGCATCAGCAATTAAATTGGTAGGGGAGACTAAATTTGTCGAGACAGAAAAGATCGAAACAGGATACGATCGCGGTTTCATCGCAGTGTCGCCTAGCATCATCGGTCACTTGCTCAAATTTAGGCCACAAGTAGTTTTTCCTCAAGCTTTTTCTTTGTGGACTGTCTTGGTAATTCTCCTCAAACCGCTTTGTCAATGGCGAGTTGCAATTATTTATGACGGGAGTTCGCCAAACACAGATTTTCGAGATTCGAGTTTTCGGACATTCGCCAGACGCATTTTAGCTAAGTTTGCCGATGCTTTTGTTTCTAACAGCCAAGCTGGAAAAAGATATTTGGTGGAAGTTCTCCATGCACCCCAAGAGCAAGTTTTTACGAGAACTTATTTAGTTCCAGATGCGGAAACGCTGCTGAAACCTTTGGTCACAACCAAGCCACTAAATTTAGATCTCAAACACCCAGTTTTTTTATATGTGGGACGGATCACAGCTAGAAAAGGAATTAAGACGCTGTTAGAAGCTTGTGCCCTTCTCAAAAAGCAAGGATATTCTGATTATACTTTACTAATTGTTGGCAAGGGCGACCAGCGAGAGGAGTTGGAAGCTTTTATTAAAGAGCAAGATTTCCCCGAGCAAGTAAACTGGGTGGGATGGGTTGACTACGGAAGTTTGGGAGCTTATTTTCAGCTTGCTGATATTTTTGTTTTTCCTACTTTTGAGGATGTCTGGGGTATGGTTGTACCGGAAGCAATGGTGTTTGGGAAACCGGTATTGTGTTCTAACGGTGCAGCTTCCTGTGAGTTAATTGCGTCTGGGGAAAACGGTTATATTTTTGACCCTAACAATGCCAAGGAGTTGGCAGAAAAAATGCAGATTCTCATAGACAATCCTAATTTGATTGAATCGATGGGAGAGTGTTCGCGACAGCTAATTTCTCAAAAATCTCCTGAAACAGCAGCTAAAGCTTATGTCGAAGTTACATCTTTTTTGATGAAGTCAGTTGACGGTTGACGGTTGACAGTTGACAGTTGACAGTTGACAGTTGACAGTTGTTAGTTGTTAGTTGTTAGTTGTTAGTTATTGGTTATTGGTTATTTATTACCATTCCCAATTCCCAATTCCCAATTCCCAATTCCCAATTCCCAATTCCCAATTCCCAATTCCCAATTCCCAATTCCCAATTCCCAATTCCCAATGCCCAATGCCCAATGCCCTATTCCCTATTCCCTATTCCCAATTACCTATGAAAGTTTTATTATCTGCCTTTGCTTGCGAACCAAATCTAGGATCTGAAGAGGGAGTGGGATGGAATACTGTTATCCAATCTGCTAAACATCACGAAAGTTGGGTATTTACTCGGACGTTTTGTCGATCGTACATTGAAGCAGAACTAGAACGCAATCCAGTGCCCAACCTGCACTTTGTTTATTTCGATCCGTTTGGGTGGAGCGAAGATTGGAAAGGAAAACAAGGATTGCTGCAACTTCACTACTATCTGTGGCAAATCTGGGCTTATTTTATCGCTCGAAAGCTCGATCGCGAAATCGGTTTTGACATAGTACACCACGTAACTTATGTCAAACATTGGTCACCAAGTTTCCTGGCGCTGTTGCCGCATCCTTTTATTTGGGGGCCTGTCGGGGGTGCAGAAGCAGCACCAAAGCCTTTTTGGCAAGATTTTAGCCGCCGGGGCAGAATTTATGAAACACTGCGAGCATTGGCTCAAAGCGTAGGAGAACGCGATCCGTTTGTGGGGCTGACGGCGCGTCGCAGTGCGATCGCGCTAGCAACTACCGAAGAAACAGCAGCCCGACTGCGATTTCTCAAAGCAAAAAATGTGAAAATTTTCTCGCAAGTCGGTTTGTCCCAGCAGGAAATTGAGGAACTAGAAAAATTTCCAACCCCGCCCGATCGACCAATTAGATTTATTAGTGTGGGTCGTCTATTACACTGGAAAGGAGTGCACTTGGGACTCCGTGCATTTGCGGAGGCAAACGTGGAAGAATCGGAATACTGGATTGTGGGAGACGGCCCGGAAAGGCAGCGTTTAGAAGCTTTGGTAACAGAATTGGGACTGGCAAATAAAGTATATTTTTGGGGAGCTTTATCGCGTACTGAAACTCTTTCAAAAATGGGCGAGTCTCATGTTCTCCTCCATCCGAGTTTGCACGACTCGGGAGGTTTTGTATGTACTGAAATCATGGGGATTGGGCGTCCTACGATTTGTTTGGATTTAGGTGGGCCTGCGACTCAAGTAACGGCCCAAACTGGCATTAAAGTCAAGGCTACCGAGCCCGAAAATTCGACGAAAGGTCTAGCAGAAGCTATAGTGTGTTTAGCGCACGATCGTGAATTGCGAGATCGCTTGGGTCGAGCCGGTCAAAAGCGCGTCAGGGAAATATATGACTGGAACATAAAAGGTAAATTTTTTGCCGAATTGTGCGCCGAATTGTGCGAAGATGTATTCCAAGGCAAATCAGGATAACTTCTGATTTGTGCGATCGCACAAAACAAAGAAAACTATATTTTTTAGGCGGTGAAACGTGAGCGTTGCAATTATTACTGGAGCGGCGGGTTTAATTGGATCCGAGGCTTGTAAATTCTTTGCCAAACAAGGTTTCGACATCGTTGGCATCGACAACAATATGCGTCAGTTCTTTTTTGGTGCTGATGGTTCTACTAATTGGAACCGCCAACAACTCGAAAAATCACTGGGAACAAAGTATTACCATTTAGATGTGGACATTCGCGACTATGAAGCGATTACCAATATCTTTCAGCGGTATGGCGAGTCGATCGAGTTAGTAATTCACACAGCAGCCCAACCCAGCCACGATTGGGCTGCCCGCGCTCCTAAAATAGATTTTACCGTCAACGCTAACGGTACTCTCAATCTTTTAGAAGTAACTCGCTTGTACTGTCCCAAAGCCGTTTTCATTTTTACTTCTACCAACAAAGTATACGGCGATACGCCCAACAAATTACCTTTAATTGAATTAGAACACAGGTGGGAAATTGAACCAGGTCACACTTACGAAGGTGGGATTCGGGAAGATATGTCAATCGATCAGTGCCTGCACAGTTTGTTTGGTGCGTCTAAGGTGTCCGCTGATATTTTAGTTCAAGAATACGGTCGTTATTTTAATATGAATACGGCTTGTTTTAGGGGTGGCTGTCTGACTGGGCCCAATCATTCGGGAGCTCAATTACACGGATTTCTCGCCTACTTGATGAAGTGCGCCGTGACAGGAACTCCCTACACCGTGTTTGGGTACAAAGGCAAGCAAGTCCGCGACAACATTCACAGTGCTGATTTAATTTCTGCTTTTTATGAATTTTATAAAGCTCCCAGAAGCGCCCAGGTTTATAATACAGGAGGAGGCAGATATAGCAATTGTTCGATGTTAGAAGCCATCCAGATGTGTGAGGCAATTGCTGAACGCAAATTTAATTGGACATATGCAGAAGGGAATCGCATTGGCGATCACATTTGGTGGATTAGCGACAACTCAAAATTTTCCAGCCACTATCCTGACTGGAAAATGAAATATAACGTCAAACAAATCCTACAGGAGATTTATGACTGTAACCGCGAGCGCTGGCTGAAAGAAGGGGCGCAGAATTGAGCGGGACAAAAATAATGGGCTGGCATTTTTGGTAAAGATTGAATACAACGTTAAACAAATCCTACAGGAGATTTATGACTGTAACGGCTGTTGGCTTACAGAGGTGTTCTATGATCGATCTCGGGAAAAAGAATGTACTAGGCATATTAGTAAATGCCCTGAATTATGAAGCGGCTGTCAGCAAAATTATTGCGGCAGCCAAGGCCGGAAAACCACTTTCAGTTTCGGCTCTAGCGGTGCACGGGGTAATGACAGGGGTTCTTGACAGCACTCACCGCTATCGGCTCAATCACATTGACTTAGTATTGCCGGATGGACAACCGGTAAGGTGGGCGTTAAATTTGCTCTACAATACGGGATTGCCCGATCGAGTTTGCGGGCCGAATGCGATGTTAGAAATCTGCGAACGTGCGGCCGAAGAAGGATTATCTATCTATTTGTACGGCTCTAAAGCTTCTGTACTGGAGGCTTTGTCTCGCAATCTCTGCCAACTTTATCCCAAGTTAATTATTGCTGGAACTCAGCCTTCTAAATTTAGGCACGTTTCGCCGGAAGAGAAAAAGGAAATTGCGCTGCAAATTCGCAACAGCGGTGCAGCCATTACTTTTGTAGGTTTGGGCTGTCCGCGACAAGAAGTCTGGGCTTACGAATACCGGGATGACATATCAATGCCACTGATTGCTGTAGGTGCAGCCTACGATTTTCATGCGGGAAATTTGGCTAAATCTCCTGAGATTTTAGGTAAGATGGGTTTGGAATGGCTGTTTAGGTTCATGAAGGAACCCCGACGCCTCTGGAAGCGGTATGTTTTGTTAAATCCGCTTTATATCTGGCTGTTTTTGCTGCAAGCTTTCAAATTAAAAGAGTTCGACCCCAAAGACGCCACGCCGCCTGTGGAAGAAGTATTGTATGGTTGAATTTTATCTATTGTGTTGTAAATAGTCAGTTTTGACTAATAAAAAGCCACAAGCCGAAAGTAGAAATAATAAATAATTATTTTAACTGGCAACTTTAAACTTGTGACTATTTAAATCGAGAATTAATGGGTTGTTTTCTGTGATTTTTGTTTTGCTTGCTTTGTAACTTGCTATTTAGATTGCTGAGGAACTAGCAGCCGTCATTGTTCGATCGTTTGGGGGACTTGAACTCGACAGCCAGCACAGTTGCAGCCTGAAGTTATGAGGGCGAGGTCTCCTATTTTGTCAGAGTTGATTTCTGGCAGCGAGGATTGGGTTTCGTCTTGATTTATGTCTGGATTGGCTGATATTTCGCCATTGCGCTCAATGCTGGGATTTGGGGAAATTCGGGTGCTAGCATTAGCGGGATTTACCGCTAAGATCGTTAAGGCTACAGAACCGGAGCAGCCGAGCAAAGTTAGTAGGTTTTTGTTCACGATAACTTTCCTGTAGAGGGGAAAGACATTAGTTTAACAGACTGATTTGAGCCATCGCATAAAATTTAACTTTTTATTTGAGATTGCTTGTTTGTATTGAAACAAGTTTGGCAATTAGTCTAGTCTAAATTCAGGCTATTGTATGTTTGTGGGAAAATTAAAAAAATTAGAGCCGATCGACCGCACGGCTGTATCATTGATGGTATTGCTGAGTTTCGCGATCGGGTTTTTGCTTGCTCAAGGCGATCGATCTTTACCGAAAGTGCGCGATTTTAGCTGGGAAAACAAACAAGTAGGGGCGAGAGATACGGCTTTTGTCCTGACTTTCAGCCGCCAGATGGATCGTGCAAGCGTTGAAGCAAACCTGCACGTCGAGCCACCTTTGCCGGGAAAAATTAGTTGGTCGGGGCGACGGCTAGTATATACTTTGATCGCGCCTCCCCAGTACGATCGCACTTATACAATTTCATTGCAACAAGCGCGGGAAAAACTAGGTTCTGACAAACAAGGAAATGCGATCGCACCGTTTGTCAGTCAATTTAGCACGCCCGATCGCGCTTTTGTTTACACTGGCACAGAAGCCTCAGAAAAAGGGCGGTTAATTCTTTACAATCTCACCCGCAAACAAAAAATCATCCTCACTCCTGAAAATTTAGTAATTAAAGATTATAGAATTTACCCAGCGGGCGATCGCATTTTATTTTCTGCTAGCGAATGGTCAAAATATCAGCCTGGTTTGTACGAACAATCCTTGTATGCCGTCACTACAGGCAGAAGTTCCGATCCGGCTCAAAAACCTGGCAGCATTCAGCAGATTTTAGGCAATCAAGACTATGAAAATCTCAAATTCGATCTGTCTGCTGACGGCAAGACGATCGCGATTCAGCGGGCAAAGAGGGGCAATGCAGAGGACATTGGTTTGTGGGTAGTGCGATCGTCGTCCACTTCGGCGGTGCCGCAGCGGTTGTTAAGTCATCCCGCTGGAGAATTTGCGATCGCCCCAGACAGCGCAACTTTAGCCAATCCCCAAGCAGACGGGATCGCCATTTTATCCCTCACACCAAACGTCAAACCTTTAGAGTTCATACCATCTTTTCGGAGAGTGTTCAGCTTCACTCCCGACGGCAGAGAATCGGCAATGCTCAAGTACAATAGCGATTTTACGCAGTCAATCTTTTTAGTAACCAACCAGGGATTGCAAAAAGAATTGATCCGCACCGCCGGAGAATTCCTCAACTGTCAGTTTGATCCCAGAAATCCTCAGCTTTACTGCTTGTTAACCAGGCGCCAGCCCGGAAAAGATTTTTCCGAGCAACTCACCCTAGAAGCAATTAATTTGCAGACATTTGCAGTAAAACCGCTGTTAGTTTTGCCCGACCAAGTGGAGACAAAAATGAGCTTGTCGCCCGATGGGTTAGAATTGCTGTTAGATCGGCTAGTTGTCAAGAAATCGGAACCAGTCGCAGGAGATTTGAGAACAGATGGCGGAAATGCGATCGCCTCTTCAACTCTCATACTTTTAAACTTAAAAAACGCACCGGCATCTACTAATAATTCTCCATCACCCGAAGACTTGCCTTTAAAAGGATTCCGCCCCCGCTGGCTGCCCTAAACAAAATCTTTTACCAAAAAGAATGGGTTTAAAGCCGGAAGCGCGATCGGGATAAATTAAAAGAAAACAATTCATTAATCGAATCCTCTTCCTTCTAGGTAGAGGTAGCTGTCAACTATCAACCAATACTGTTTACTTAAGACCGATCCCCCCTAACCCCCCTTAAAAAGGGGGGAAAGAAAGCTCTTAAAGTCCCCCTTCTTAAGGGGGGATTTAGGGGGATCTCCGAGTATAAGAATTCTTAAGTGAACCGTATTGAACTATCAACTATCAACTGTCAACTGTCAAAGGACTTACGCAAGAGGCCTAGAGATAGGGGCGATTCCTGCTCGGGATTGTTCCTACTTTCACACCGTATGCAGAGCTGGTGAGTCAGGGTAGCATCTCAGTTTGCTTGAATAGTGCCACATCGCTTGCGATAGCTTTATAGAAGCTTTGCTATGTGGGGAAAGTAGCACTAAGGCAAAAAAGACGTAATTGCCCAAGTTAGATGCACCCGTCCGTCATGCGTAAGTTCTGTCTTAGGTAATGGGAAGCCTCGCTTCTGAAATTCTCAAGGTAATAAGAAATTCTCAAAGCCTTATTTCCCTTCCTTCGCTCTTACTATGACTTTTGTACAACAATTCTGACTGAATCGTATTTTTTCTCGTCGGGAGCCAGAAATGTTTTCAGTAGTAACTTCCAAGCTTGGAGTTTACTGTTTGCTTTGGGCTTTACCATCCCAGGAGATTGCCTTGAATCGAGCGCATTCAAAATTTTTCTTTCATCATCGATCCAACCGTTAGTAAATAGGCGATAGTAGCCATTAAACTCGGTAGAAATCACCTCAAATCCCACCTGTTGGCAGATAGCGCGCAAACTGTCCGGTGTGAAGAAATAAAAATGCCTTGGCACATCTAGATGGAGCCATGCAATCCCTGATTCTTTTAGCGCCCTACACGAGTTATTTGGTACTTCCATCACCAATTTGCCGCCGTCCACGAGCAACTCCATGGTATTGCGGAGTGCCAGTACAGGATTTATGGTATGTTCCAGTACGTGGTTCATAATAATCATGTCGTATTTTCTCGACGTGATTTCCGGGGGCAAAGATTCAGCAGTGCCATAATATACATCAAGATTTCGTTCCTCGGCGAAACGCAAAGCTTGTCTATCTGGTTCTACTCCCCAGACTTTGTGACCATCCAATTTGAAGTCTTCCAGCAGTTTGCCATTGGCGCAACCGATTTCTAGTATCGAGTAAGAAGAAGTCCCGAACTGCTGTTTCCACCATTGAGTGGTGACATCTACTCCCTTATCGAAACGCCAAGCTAGATGGGTTCGCAATTTATCGAAGAAGGAAATAGAAGAGGGTGCTTCTGAGTCGGTAAATTCTGCATGGTGAGTATAGTAATCGTCGATGTCGTAGAAGCTCTCAATTTGGTCTAGTTCTGGTAGAGGATGGAGGCATCCAAGTTGTGATTTTTGACACCAGTACAATTGAAATGACTCTTTATTTGCAGGTCTTCGCCAATCACCCGGGATGAATAACCAGGGTTTCATACTCTGTCCCGATATAAGGGAAACTACAGTAGGACTTAAGGGCTTCTGAGTTTGCATTGGAGTTCTCCTTATTTTACAGACTTGATGTACTGATAACCACCGGAGTCGCAGTTTACATCATGAAATCAGTTATCGCAGTTGAAAATTGTGTGTTCTGATACACAGTAGATGATTACCCTAAAATTATGAGGATTCAGAAACAGATTTCTCCGGCATGGTTGTTAGCTTAGCATCTTATTGAAGATAACTCATTGAATTTCAATACTCAGGACAGGTTTTAGTCAGAAATCAGGCTGGGATAGGGTTTGGGCTTTCTCGACAGCTCAAATTTAAACGGTAGAATGAGGGTTTGGGCCACTGCCCAAAAATGTCGAAATTATTGTAACTTGCTTTGTCACTTGTTCGATAAAAACACACTTGTTCCCTTATTTTCTTTGATAAAGCGGATATAAAGGTGCTTGAACACTGACTTAATCACCCGAGGCATCCCAAAGTCGATCGGCATCATATTTTCCGGCAATTTCCAATCGAAAACCTTGAGAGTTTCCGGGCGCAACAGTGGAAAATCGAGTTCCTCCAAATTCGAGCACAGTCCCAATCTCATCGCCGCAGCTACAGTCGGAACCATTGCTGGATCGACATTAATAATTTCCACTAAAGTTCGATCCAAAGCAAACACATCACTGGAGGCGCCCAAAATTCCTAAAAACTTAGGTTCGCCGCCGCTGGGCCCGTTACCTTCGTGACCGATAATGCCATCCAAAATCGTCAAATTTGGGTTAATTGTCCGGGCAGTTTCTACCAGCATTTGACCGAATCTGGCGCTATCTTTGCCGGCTTCCATGTGCCACCAAGCCTTCATTTTCCCGGGCACGCAGCCGAACAAGTTTTTGACGCCCATTGTGACGGTTAATTGAACGTGAGATTTGAGTTTGGGCAGATTAATCACCACATCCGCTTCCATTGCTTCTTTGCAAAGTCGGAGATGATTGAAATCTTGGCTGACTGTTTTGTAACGTTTTCCTTGAAACTCTACTACGGGCAAATTTAGTTCTGCCAACAGTGGCAAATAACCGTTGGCTTTGGCGACACCCATGGCGCTACCAAAAGCCGGACTGTCTCCTAAAAACGGTTTACCACCTGCTTCGATGACCATTTTCGCCACGCAGTAAACTAATTCTGGGCGGGTGACGCATTCTTTGGTAGGGCGAGCACCTGTGAGGAGGTTGGGTTTGAGTAAAACACGATCGCCCGATTTGACAAAAGCTGAGATTCCGCCCAAGGGTGCGAGCAGGTTTTCTAAAGATTTTTGTAGCTTTTGGCGATCGTATGAATTGGCCCGAATTAAACTAACAGAAGACATAATCATTCAGTTGACAGTTGACAGTTGACAGTTGACAGTTGATAAAAGAAGGAAGAGGATTGGAGTAATGAATCGTGTTATTTTAATTTCTCCCGATCGGGGAGAGGCTTTAAACTAATTGTTTCTGGGAATCGGGAATTGGGAATTGGGATTTGGGATTTGGCGATCGGGAATTGGCAGGAGAAATGGATTATTAGTATTTTTACACTTCGTGATTACCAATTACCAATTACCAATTACCCATTACCAATTACCCATTACCCATTACCAATTACCCATTACCAATTACCCATTACCATCAACCAAGTTTAAGTAGACATCGGCAATCTGCCAGAAGCAGCCCGCTGCATGGTACTAACTCGCAGGGAGTTAGGGAAAATTCCTTGACCTTGAAGTTCTGGGATAGCAGGTTTAACTTCCACTTTCACCAATCGGGCCGTGCAGATAAAAACCGTTTGATCGACTAGATGAAAAGTCAACCAAGGTTGATTTAACAAATTCAGCACTTCCTCTTGAAATTCTAGTGCGGGCATCGGAACAGTAAAGGTTTCCGTGTGACCTTCCACATAATGAAATGTCACTTGAGTGGTGTTCTCTTTATCTTGAGTTACTTTGCCAAAGGAACCTGCGCGCATAAATATTGCTCCCAAACTTTAGAGTTGAAAAGATTAAGATGGCGGTTGAAACCGCGTCTAAAGAAACCTAGGCGTTAGATAGGACGTACGGTTGAAACCGCGTCTACACAAACGAAGTCCACCTGCGTGGTGTAAAGAAAATAATTTAATTTTAACCGCCCGGCCTTCAACCCGCACTAGAAGGGTTTTGTTTTTATAGACGCGGTTTCAACCGCCCGGTTTTCTGGCATCGCACTCATTTTCTCCAAATCGAGAACTGTTGCCAAGTCTTCTGCATTCATTAAACCGCGTTCCAGCACAATTTGCCGCAAAGATTTGCCGGTTTCGAGAGATTCTTTGGCGACGGCGGCGGCGTTGAGATAGCCGATGTGAGTATTGAGGGCGGTAACGAGGGCGAGACTGCCTTCTGCGTAGGCGAGACATCGATCGCCATTGGCTTCAATTTTGTCGAGGCATTTGGTTGTTAGGGCGCTGATGGTGTTGCCCAAAATTTCGATGCTGTGAATTAGATTGTAGGCGATTAGGGGCATCATTACGTTCAATTCTAATTGTCCTGCTTGGGCACAAAGGGCGATCGCGCTATCGTAACCCATGACTTGAAAACAAACCATCGATGTCATTTCTGCCATCACCGGATTGTATTTCCCAGGCATAATGGACGAACCAGGTTGCACGGGAGGCAGTTGAATTTCCTTGAAACCCGTTTTCGGCCCGGAATCCATCAAACGCAAGTCGTGGGACATTTTAACGCAATCCTGAGCGAGATTTCGGATGGCGCCGGAGACATTGACAAACGGCGCCATACTCTGCATTGCTGCCATTAAATGCGGTGCTGGTTTCAGAGGTTTTTGGATTAATTCCGAAAGAATTTGAGCGACTTTTTCGCAGTATTCTGGGTGAGTATTTAAGCCAGTTCCTGCGGCACTTCCGCCCAATCCCAAGGATGTCAAATCGCCGGAAGCAGTGGTAATTCTGGCGCTGTGATCTCTAAGAATCTGTGCCCAAGCGCGGAAGGTTTCGCCGAGTCGCACCGGGACGGCATCTTGCAGGTGAGTGCGGCCGGATTTGACGATATTGTGGAATTCTACGGCTTTTTTGTCCAGGGATGCGATCGCCTGCGACAAAGCCGGGAACAAAGTTTTTTCCAAAGCCAACAATCCGCCAATCCGAATTGCAGTTGGAATCACATCATTGGTTGATTGACCGTAGTTTACGTGATCGTTGGGACTAACGCGCTTGTAGTTACCTTTTTCATCGCCCATAATTTCCAAAGCGCGATTGGAAAGAACTTCATTGACGTTCATGTGGTGAGAAGTTCCGGCACCTGCTTGGTAGACATCAACGACAAATTGATCGCGCAAATTTCCTGCTAAAACTTCATCAGCAGCTTTAATCAGTGCTGTGCTGATATCTTCAGGAATGCAGCCGAGTTTACCGTTAGCTATGGCGGCAGCTTTTTTAATTAAAACGCAAGCATCGACGTAAGTTGATAAAGGCTTGATACCGCTAATTGGAAAATTTTCAACGGCGCGCAGAGTTTGGATGCCGTAGTAAACAGTAGATGGGATTTGTTTATCTCCCATCGAGTCGCTTTCGGTGCGGTAGGTGATGGTTGGCTGTTGAGTCATATCGTCTGGTTTGTGATAATTAGGAAGTGTACAATTTTTTGGGTAACACCACGCTGCGGGTGTTTTTACTGTACCGCACCCGCTGGCGACTGTGCAGTAATGCTTCAACAGTTGACAGTTGACAGTTGACAGTTGACAGTTGACAGTTTGAGAGCGACCTCTACCTAGAAGGAAGAGGATTGGAGTAATGAATAGTCTGATTTTTATTTCTCCCGATCGGGGTTACGACTTTCAACCAATTCTTTCTGGTAAGTTGCGATCGCCTAGAATTATCTCACATCTCGGGGTTCCCTCTCCAATCAAGTTGGCGGTAAGGGCGATCGCGCGCACACAGCCCCAGTCAGCTATAATCCTACAAGTAAACAAATTTCACTCTTACTGTTAAACTCCCATGAGAACACCAGCAAAAAGTTTCAAATTCCCGCTCAATATTTTGACGATCGGCTTAAGTGCATCCCTGATTTTTCCAGCTTCAGTAAAAGCCATATCCAGCATGGTTTCCTCCCCAGCAACTTCCGAAAAACCTGCCGTTTTAATGGCTAAGGTTCAGCAGCGAATCCAGTTCAAAAAAGGTACTAATTCAGCGGAAATCAAAGGAGGAGTAGCGCGCGGCACTGTTAATACTTATTTGATTAAAGCTAAAAAAGGGCAAAAGATGAAGATCGAGATCCAATCCCTTGAAAAAAATGCTGTTTTTAACATCATAGACCCAAATACAAAGACGATAGTTAAAGAATCAAAAAACTGGTCTGGAGAATTGAGCCAAACAGGAGACTATGAAATAGCTGTCGGTACAGAAAGAGGAGGTGCAAGTTACAATATGTCAGTGTCGATCGAGTAAGTAACCACACAAAATTAATTACATAAAAACTCCTTTGTCGGCAATGGTTTCAGTTAGTCGTAGGGTGTGTCGCACGAGAACAATCCCTAAATTTCACGCCATATCTCATGGCGACGCACGTTACACATTGGGTGGACCAAACAAACCATACAATATAATTGTTCGTTTTGCTGATAAGAGGCTCAGTTTATAAGGTGCGTCCCTTTGAGATTGTCCATTTTTTTGAGGGATTGTTAATGGCGACGCACCCTACAGCTAATGTTGTATAAATGCCTGAAAATTGGTATTAAATCCTGACCAAGAATTTCTTGATGGTACCCGCCACGTGATTTATCCGTGGAATCAATCCCAAATCGAAAATCTAAAATCCTCTCTTCCCCCAAATTTATCCGTGGGGTCAATCTAAAATCTAAAATCTAAAATCTAAAATCGATTGACTTGTGGGATGGTGCCCAGAGTCCGTCCGAAAATTTGATTAAAAGGACTTTTGCAAGAAGTCTAAGGTGCGTCGCTTTGAGATTGTCCATTTTTTTTGAGGGATTGTTAATGGCGACGCACCCGACTACTGTTGAACCGGGTAATTTTAGGGTGGTAAATATTCCATTAAAATTTAAAACAAATAATCTATACACCGTTCCGGTTCATCGTACCGTAACTGTTTAACCAAATTTCTGGATTTTGTAACAAAAGTTCAAGCTTTGCATCCCGTAAAGTTGTTATATTTGGGTTGCAAAAACAATTTTGAAGCGGGCGCATTGTCAAATATTATGTCGCGTTACCAAACCATAAATAACCTTGTTAGCCTCCAACAGGCACTCGAAGGAATAATTGTTGACGATTTAAAAAAGCTCAAAGCATTATTACCAGATCCTCGTAAATTAACCCGTAAAGCAGATCTGGTTGATGGCATTAGATCGCAATTGCTGGGAGAGAACCTTCGGAAGGTGTGGGCGAAATTAGACAACCTTCAAAAAGCGGCTGTATCTGAAGTTATACATGGGGAGGATGGTATTTATTTTCCTGAGATATTTAGCGCAAAATACGGAGAACCAGCAAATTTTGGAACAAGCGATCGCTATGGAACTAACAGAGAACCATCACTGCTATGCTTGTTTATTTATGGCAGGCAGATACCCTACGATTTAGAAGAAGAATTGCTGAAATTTGTTCCAGAACCCAAAGAAGCCACGTTAGATAATGTTGGTGAAACATTACAAAATCAGGTTAAACTCAGCGTTCAAAGATATAACTATAGTACAGGAGAAAAGGAGACAGAAGAATACGATATTCCCTTGGCTTCTTGTCAAACACAGTTGGCAGCTACAAAGGATTTTGCAGCCGTTTTGCGTCTGATTCAGTCGGGTAAAGTTGCGGTTAGCGAGAAAACTGCTTTACCTACTGCTGGAAGTGTAAAGGCGATCGCCTCTATATTGCAAGGCGGTGATTTTTATAATGAGGAACAGCGTCAAATTAGCCTAGCCAAGGATAGCGACTACGATGATGAAGTATTCGCTGAAATCGGTAGCATCAAGCCCTTTGCTTGGATAATGATAGCGCAAGGGAGCAAGTTCGCGGAACGATCGGGCAAAAAGCTAGTTTTGACAAAAGCGGGACAGAAAGCTTTACAAGAATCACCCGCCAAAGGTTTACAGACAGCATGGAAGCGCTGGTTAAAGACAAAAGTCTTTGATGAATTTCGCCGCATTGATGCGATCAAAGGACAAACTGGGAGGGGTGCAGGTGGCATTACGGATGTGACGTGGCGGAGAGATGCGATCGCCTCTGTACTCGCAGAATGTCCTGTGGGTAAGTGGGTTATGTTTCATGACTTTAGCCAATATCTAGTCGCAACCGGCCATAGATTTGATGTGACTGAGGAACTGTACTATCTGTATATTGGTGAACCTGGGTATGGAAACTTATCAGAATTGAGTGGCGACAGTTGGCGGATTCTGGAAGAACGATATATGCGGTGTTTTTTGTTTGAGTATGCTGCTACTTTGGGAATCATTGATGTTGCATATGTCGATCCGTTACTCATACCATCCGATTATGACTATCTTTGGGGAACGGACAATCTGGAATTCTTGAGTCGTTATGATGGCTTAGTATATTTTCGCTTGACGGCTTTGGGGGCTTATTGTTTGGATTTGACGGATAAGTATATTCCGCCAGCAATTGAGGTTCGTCAAACGCTGCGGGTATTGCCGAATCTAGAAATTATTGCGGCGGGAGATGGTGTCGAGACATCTGATGCGATCGTCCTGGATATCTATACTAAGAAAGTTTCGGATGTTGTGTGGCGACTCGATCGCCCAAAAATCTTTGTAGCCATTGAAAACGGATATCCATTAGCCGAGTTTACAGAGTTTTTGGACGCCCGGAGTATTGAACCGCTGCCGCAAACTGTGCAACAATTTCTGACGGATGTTACAGAGCGATCGAATAGCGTGCAAGATATAGGTAGTGTCAGGTTGATCGAATGTACTACCGCCCATATAGCATTGCTGATTGCCAATGATTCCCGTACTAAAAAGTTCTGTCAGTTGGCGGGCGATCGCACTTTAGCGGTTCCATTGGGCCAGGAAACGAAATTTCGCACCGCCCTGCGACAAATGGGTTATGTCTTACCCCAGTCGGATAAATAATACACCTGATATTATGAGTATCAACAATCGCGCGAAAACCTTTGTATCTTTCGTTTATAGCCGAGGCAAGATCCCCCTAAATCCCCCTTAAAAAGGGGGACTTTGAGCAGCATCCTGCCCCCCCACAAGAGTATTTGTAGGGTGCGTCGCTGGCGATAAATCCCTAAATGCGATCTACAATCTCGATCGCGACGCACCTTTCACATAGACTGGAATAAATAAACCAAACATTTCTCTTCCTTCTTCCTTCTCCCCTCTTTTTACCCTGATCGAACTCGAAGGGATTTTTTCCTTCTATCAACTATCAACTATCAACTGTCAACTGCCAACTGTCAACTATCAACTATCAACTGTCAACTGCCAACTGTCAACTGCCAACTGCCAACTGTTAACTGCCAACTGCCAACTGTCAACTGTCAACTATCAACTGTCAACTGTGAATTATGAGTTATGTTGCTGAAAATGCTTTAATCGTGCAGAGCGATCGCTCAATTTTACTAGAAGTTCACGCCCCTACAGCGAAATTAGCACGAGAAGCGATCGCACCTTTTGCCGAATTAATCAAAAGTCCCGAACACATCCACACCTATCGGATCACGCCCTTGAGTGTGTGGAATGCCAGGGCGGCGGGAATGTTAGTTGAATTGATGATCGCAGCGCTGCGAAAGTATGCTAAATATGATATTCCCGAATCGGTAGCGCAGGAAATTGAACTACTCGGTACGCGCTACGGATTGACGGTAATTGAAAGGATTGATGCGGAAAATCCCAATTTACAACTGCGGATTGTCGATCGCCCGCTGACGGAGTTGTTAGTGCGGGACGATCGCGTAAAACCGCTGTTAGGTAAGCGGATTTCGGATCTTTGCTTTCAAGTTGATGCGGGGAATCGCGGTGTACTCAAACAAGCTTTGCTAGCAGTAGGTTATCCGGCGGAAGATTTGGCTGGATATATCGAGGGTGCGGAGTTGGCGATTGCGTTGCGCGATCGCACTTTAGGAGGCGACTTACCCTTCAATTTGCGCGCCTATCAAAAGGAAGCCGTAGAGGCATTCTATCAAGGCGGAGAGGTTAGAGGTGGCAGTGGGACGATCGTCCTACCATGCGGGGCTGGTAAGACGATTGTGGGGATGATTGCGATGAGTTTGGTGCAGCAAAAGACACTGATTCTCACCAGCAGTTTGACTTCGGTGCACCAGTGGCGCAGGGAAATATTGGACAAGACGAGTTTAACTGAAGATGCGATCGCCGAGTACAGCAGCAACAGCAAAAAAACGGCTTCTGTAACTCTCTCGACTTACCAAATGCTCAGTTATCGATCGACTAAAGATGATGAATTCCCCCACTTCGAGTTATTTAACGCGCAATCCTGGGGACTGATTATCTATGATGAAGTTCATCTATTACCCGCACCGATATTTCGGATTACCGCCGACTTACAAGCGCGACGGCGGTTAGGTTTAACTGCGACATTGATTCGCGAAGACGGGAAAGAAGGCGATGTTTTCACGCTAATTGGCCCGAAGCGCTATGACGTACCTTGGCGGGAATTGGAAGGACAGGGATTTATTGCTACAGCTAATTGTACCGAAATCCGCGTCGCCCAAAATGAGGCAGAAAAAATGGAATATGCCCTAGCGCCGCGCCGCAGTCAGTTTCGGATTGCTGCGGAAAATCCGGGTAAGTTGGATGTGGTGCAAGGTTTGTTGCAAAAGGAGGCGGGACACCGTATTTTAATTATTGGTGAGTATCTCGAACAGTTAGATGCGATCGCCCTAGTTACCCAATTACCTCTGATTACGGGGAAGACAAAACAGGTTGAGCGCGATCGGTTATACGAAGCATTCCGTCACAAAGAGATTCCCGGATTAATTCTATCTCGCGTGGGCAATTTTGCCGTCGATTTACCCGATGCCGATGTGTTAATTCAAGTATCAGGTAAATATGGTTCTCGCCAAGAAGAAGCGCAGCGCCTCGGACGAATTCTCCGCCCGAAATCTGACGGACACACTGCGAGTTTTTATACATTAGTGTCGCTACAAACTTGCGAGGAAGATTTTGCGCGACACCGCCAACTGTTTCTGACTGAACAGGGCTACAGTTATACTATTGAGGTTCAAGGCGATGGTTAGTTGGCGGCATAATAGACCGGGTGCATCTCATTTTTGCAAATATACTCGTAGGGGCGAAGCCCTTCCCAAATTGAGATGCACCCATCGATTAAGTTAAGCTATAATAGACTGATTGCAACCTTAACCTAAACATGACTCAAGCTGAAAAGACTTCTATTTTTCAAAAAGCAATAGATACCGTAGAAGCTCTCTCGCCTGAAGAGCAGAATATGCTGATCGATATCATTCAAAACCGTCTTAAGCAACAGCATCGCGATGAACTATTGAAAGCAGTTGCCGAGTCAGAAAAAGATTATGAAATAGGCAATGTGCGTCGAGGTACAGTTGCCGACTTGATGGCGGAGTTAGATGAGTGAAAACTTTAATTTGGAGTTCAGCCTTTACTCGTGCGCTCAAGCGTTTAGTTCGCCAAAATCCGCAATTGCGCTCTTTAGTTGAGCAAACATTACAACAACTTGCTGAAGAGCCATTTGCTCCTACTTTACGGACTCATAAACTCAAAGGAGATTTATCGGATAGATGGTCTTGTTCCATTGACTATAGCAATCGAATTGTGTTTAAATTTGTTCATAATTCAGATACAGATGAAGCAGAGATTTTACTGCTGACTCTTGGCTCTCATGATGATGTTTACTAAGTTTTATGAATACAGCCTCTAATTGCTTGGATGATTATGAAATGCTGGATGACTGTATATAACTGCTGATGGGATAGGATTTTAGCGATCGAAATTGTGATCGGCGTGATTTGCAAACATGGAACTACAAAACTTGGCTGCGTGATAAATAAACCGATCAACGCTTAAGGAAGGTAATTGAAATGTCAGAAACAATCAATTTTGAGCAAGCCGTGTTAGAGAATCTGCGACAGTTGCCAACTGAGAAACAAGAAGAAGTCCTCGACTTTGTACAATTCCTCGTGCAAAAAGCGTCACAGAAAAAGCAGTTATCCAGCGAAAGTTCTGAGTCTAACAATTCGCCAACAACCGCACCTACTCTCAAGCTCTCACTTACAGAAATTGCTAGGTTGCCGATCGCAGAACGCCATAAAATACTAGCACCATATATAGCAGCTACAGCCGAAGATTTTTTGACTTATCCTGAATTAACGGAGTTTTCGGTACTTGATGGCGAAGAATCTTTAATTGACTCAGCTATTACTCGCAGCCACGAGGCTTTTTTGAACAGCTACGCACCCGAAGACGAAGGACTTTATGATGACTATTGAATCGGGTGATTTTTGGGTAGCAAATATTCCCTTTACAGGTGGCGCAGGCTCTAAAAAACGTCCCATACTTTTATTGTGGTTGGATGGCGAGGATGTGGTAGCAGCAGCCGTCACCTCTGCAAAACCCCGCAGCCAAACTGATGTATTTCTTAATGATTGGCAAGCCAGCGGTTTGCGTATTGCTTCAACAGTGCGTTTATCTAGATTAGATTGTTTGGAAAAGTCTTTGTTGCTGGCGAAAATCGGACAAATTTCTCAAGCAGATGCAGAAGTAGTGAAACGAGTTTGGGATTTGTATGTTAAGCCTCAATTTTAATGATAAAGCGATCGCCCTTACAACTCCCTCAACCCAGGCCCAACCACAATACTTAATAAAAACTTTACAAAAGTTACCATGTTGCCCAACACGAGTTAGAGTTATCCTCTAAAATCCAGCAATCCTGCAAAGCGTCAACCTTCCAGTCACTTACGATGTCACATTAGCCAGATGTCCCGATTTATTGATACTCGACTACGGCTTAATTAAAACAGCGCCGCAAAAGACATCAAATAAATGTTAAGCAGCGCAACATATCTAAATCTAGTAAAATTTGATATTTACCGATATCTGAGTGAAAATCGTCTTATTTCATTAGCAGCTTCTTGCCGTAGATTTATTTGTTCAAGCCTACCTAGCTCTTGCCACACCACATTAATAGGCATGAGTACGCCATTATTCACTTGAATAGTAGGGTATTCACAACCTGGATAATCTTCTCTAATAACCCAATCACCTTTTACTCTGCGTCGTATAACCTCTCCTACATAGGCAACTAGATTATCGTATAAATCAGCTTGAAGTTTTTCAAATCCATAACTTTCAGCCTTGCTAGATACAATGTCTAAACTTTTGTATGAATAATCCAACTCCTCATCCAAAATATCTAAATAAATTGTTAACTCATTAATCAATTCATCAACCTTGTTAACGAGCTGTGCTTTGTTTTTTGAAAAATATATCCAATGACTTACAGAACTACCACGATTATTAGCATAGTCATCTCTCACCTTCTGTGTCCATCGAATTTTCCTCAAAAAATATTCTTTAGAGTAAATATCTCCTCTACCAGGAATTGAAAATCCTTTGGGATCGAAAACAAATAGAAATCTATCATTTGATAACTCATAAATTTGAGGCTGATTCTTGTATCCAGTGCTATATGTCTCCTCAAAGAATTTTGTAAACTCCTCATGCAGTCTTCCCTCAGATTCTATTAATTCCTGAACCTGATTTCTTTTGAGCCGTTTCGCATTAAGAGATTTCTTCTTTCCCATTTTGATAATAAGTTGAAATGCAACTAATAGCCTAAGTCAAAATAATTGAGCAATTCGTAAACAGTATTTACTGTTTTTTGGCAGGATTCGCAAAAAGTTCTGCACAAGTTGAAAACTCTATTCGATTTATCGGTCAAAAATCTCAATTCTCAAACCTTACCATCCAAACAAAAAAACCCAAAATTTGCTCTACTGGCGGTAAGGAGTAAATATTCAGGTCGATGGTTACTTCGTTTCTAATAAGCTGAAGAAATTGCCATTGGAGACCATTAGTAACACAACCATAGAGGCTAGGTAAAGGTTTTTGTTTAGCTTCATTAAATTTCTGTGCCGCCACCATTTCTGCAACACACTGACCAATTCCTGTTTTTAAATCAGCCTGTTTTGCCTCTACAATAATAATGGCGGGTGCTTCAATTGCTAATTGTTCTGTGGAACAACTGATCAAAAAGTCGCAGCGTCCATTCAATCCCAGAGATTCGTCTACGTTGAAATCTTCCCCAGAGAACAGACTAATTTGACGGTTGACAATGCGGCGAACCTCTACAAGCACAGGGCTAATAATTAGCTCCGATCTGGCTTTTTCGCTGCCTGTAGCTACAGCAAGTGGCAAGGTTTCTTCCAGAGTTGCCGCCAGACTAATACTGGGTTGGATGGGGGCAATTTTAGGGAGAAATCTGATTCCTTCTACTGTGGTTAAATTGAAGGCTTCTTTAACCTTGCTGATGGTTGTGAATTGACTGTATGGCATATTTTTGTGGCTCTCATTAACTAATATATTGTTTCTGTGTCAAAAATGAAATTTTATACATTTTCTATTTCTGTACTTTCTTCTGTTCCATTGTATTGAGCAGTTGCGACAAATTCTGATTGAGAATTTCATACCCTTGTTCGTTCAAGTGTAGTTCATCGCTTCTATATTTCGGTAATATCATTCCCTGACTATCGCCAAGAATAGGGAATGTATCGAACACTATGATTTTCTCTCCAGCTAATGTAGCGATGTAAGTATTGACTTCTTTAATTGCCCGACTTATATCATCAGACCAAAAAGGCTTGCGTTCTAGTGGCACTTCTCCGACTGGGAAAATAGTAGTCACGATTACTACTGCACCTAGATTCTTAGATTCTTCGACAATTCGTTTAATATTTGCTTGACAATTGGCAACGATCGCATTTCTGCTTTCAGGAAACAAGGGAATGGTTTTCAGATCGTTGACACCAACTTGGATAATTACGATTTTGGGTTTTAAGGAACTCACATGATAGGCAGGCAAATCTCTCGATCGCCTGAACAGAGGTTTGAGAACCAATTCCCCGGTTAATAAACTCATATTCACCGAGATTCGGTGATGTCCAACTGGCGGCCCTGGAGTCACCAAAGAAAACCACACGGGTTTGCTTGGTATTAGTAACTGGCTGGGCATCGATCGGATGGTTGTTCAATCCCAGAGGATCTAAACGAGTTTGATTGAGTTCGCGATAATACTGTTTGGCTCGACCCAAAAGCAGAATATTTAGGAAAATTGAACTTCCTAGCACTAATAAAAGAGCGATCGACAGAATAGTAGGTTTGCTCACTGCCATGTTTTTGGAATTGCGCTGCAATTTAATGTCATATCTTAGGAGAACTCAATATCGATATACTAGCGATATTTAGCTGCATAGCTATCCATTCATCCTAAGTTATGTTCCTTCAAATTCTCCCATTGCTCCCAGCCGAATAGTGATTAACTCTACATCGGTTAACGCTTCATGCGCTCCTTGTCTTGTTCCTTTTGGGGTTGTCCAAAAGCATCCCGCTTCACACACCCGATCGCCCGTTTTAAGACTACCCGAAACGACGAATACATACTCATCAGCCGGATGAGTATGAACTGGAATAATTGTACCTTGCTTCATCTTCAAGCGATGAATCGATCCTTGCGGCACAGGCTCAGCTAATACCACCCAACTTGTCCCAGGAAACACCGATAAATCAGCGAATTGTTGTGTGGATAAGTCTTGAAAACTTTGAGTCATAGGTTTTATTCTCGCCGTGCTGTACATTCATTATACCGATCGCCCTTACAACCCCCCCCAGCCCATGCCCAACCACAATACTTAATAAAAACTTTACAAAAGTTACCATGTTGCTCAACACGAGTTAGAGTTATCCTATAAAATCCAGCAATCCTGCAAAGCGTCAACCTTCCCGTCACTTATCCAGTGGTTCGATGACTCACACCCAAAGCACCAAAACCGCCACCCCTACTGCAATTTATTCCTTGACAATTGCTCCCGCCTGTGTATTGCGCGGTCAAAACGCTCTATCACAAGCCGGAAATGCGATCGCCCGTTTCGGAAAGCGGCCCCTAATAGTCGGCGGTAGCAACTCCCTCGCCGCCGCCCAACCCTACCTGCAACCAATCCTCGAAGGCAGGGCGAGCCAGGGGGCATCGCCCCTACAATCCGCGCAAACAGCCTACGGCAAGGATTGCAGCGAAACCAGCCTCGAAACCCTCCGCGCAGCCGTCCAAACCCACAAAGCCGACTTCATCATCGGCGTCGGCGGCGGCAAAGCCTTGGATGCAGCCAAACTCCTCGCCCATCAGTGCAAAATGGCGATCGTCACCATCCCCACATCAGCAGCCACCTGCGCCGCTTGGACAGCACTTTCTAACATTTATTCCGAACAAGGTGCGTTCCAATACGATGTCACATTAGCCAGATGTCCCGATTTGTTAATACTGGACTACGGCTTAATTCAAACAGCACCGCAGCGGACATTAGTAGCAGGAATTGGAGATGCGATCGCCAAATGGTACGAAGCATCAGTCAGCAGCGGACACTCAGAACAAACTCTGATAATTTCTGCCGTCCAACAAGCTAGAATCCTGCGCGATATCCTGTTCCAAAAAGCAGCCGCCGCCCTCAAAGAACCAGGTAGCGAAACCTGGCAAGAAGTCACAGACGCCACCGTATTGCTAGCAGGAGTAATCGGCGGAATTGGCGGGGCCGGGTGTCGCACCGTTGCCGCCCACGCCGTCCACAACGGCCTAACTCATCTATTAGCAAGTCACGGCACATTGCACGGCGAAAAAGTTGCCTACGGCATATTAGTGCAACTGCGGCTAGAAGAAATTCTGCAAAACAATCAACTAGCAGCAACCGCCAGACAGCAACTGCTAAAATTCTACGCCGAGATTGGATTGCCTCAAACTTTAGACAACTTAGGACTCGGAGACGTTAGCCTCACACAATTGCAGCGCGCCGCCGAAATAGCCTGCCATCCCAATTCGGACATCCACAGACTGCCATTTAAAGTTGTTCCCGAACAATTAATGGCAGCGATGGTTTCTACCACCGCACCTGTGGGAGAATTGAAAATCAAGAATTAAAAAAGTTTGTAGTAAGGACTTTAGTCCTTGAAAGGTTGCCCTAGAAAGCACTGAAATCCTTACTACTAACCAGGCAAAATCCGATGTTTTCTACCGCACAACTTGTGAGACAATTAAAAATTAATAATTAAAACAGTTTGGAGTAAGGACTTTAGTCCTTAAAAAACTGTGTGAGAAAGGACTTCAGTCCTTACTACGAACCCGAAAAACAACTAATAACTGATACACAAAAAATGACTTTGGATTGGATTAGCCCTGCTGACAGGTTGCAAAAACTACCGCCCTACGTATTTGCCCGTCTCGACGAACTCAAAGCCCGCGCCCGCGAACAAGGACTAGATTTAATAGACTTAGGAATGGGAAACCCCGACGGTGCGACTCCGCAACCGGTAGTAGAAGCCGCCATCGCAGCTATCCAAAATCCTGCAAATCACGGCTATCCGCCCTTTGAAGGAACTGCCAGTTTTCGCCGTACAATTACCAAATGGTACAGCCGCCGCTACAATGTTGAACTCGATCCAGAAGGGGAAGCATTACCTTTATTGGGTTCTAAAGAAGGTTTAGCGCATTTTGCGATCGCCTATATCAATCCCGGCGACTTAGTATTAGTACCGAGTCCCGCTTATCCCGTATTATTTCGCGGCCCAATCATCGCCGGTGCCAAAGTTCACAACATCATCCTCAAACCAGAGAATGACTGGGTAATTGACTTAGGTTCCATTCCCGACAGCGTAGCCGAACAAGCCAAAATTCTCTACTTTAATTATCCCAGCAATCCGACCGGAGCAACGGCCCCCCGCGAATTTTACAAAGATATTGTTGCTTTCGCACACAAACATCAAATTTTGTTGGTTCACGATTTGTGTTATGCGGAATTAGCCTTTGACGGCTATCAACCGACAAGTTTATTAGAAATTCCCGGCGGCAAAGAAATCGGAGTTGAATTTCACACCATGTCAAAAACCTACAATATGGCCGGCTGGCGAGTCGGTTTTGTAGTTGGAAACAGCCGGATCATTCAAGGTTTGCGAACTTTAAAAACTAACTTAGATTACGGCATATTTTCTGCCTT
Source organism: Microcoleus sp. PH2017_09_SFU_O_A (assembly GCF_020738625.1). Lineage (NCBI taxonomy): Bacteria > Bacillati > Cyanobacteriota > Cyanophyceae > Oscillatoriales > Microcoleaceae > Microcoleus > Microcoleus sp. PH2017_09_SFU_O_A. The sequence goes on along the minus strand of NZ_JAEQCF010000051.1, from coordinate 64,689 downwards.
GCAAGCAGCAGCAGAAACAGCGTTGCAATTACCAGATAGTTACTTGCACGAAGTGCAGGAACGCTACCGCACTCGCCGCGATTTTATGGTTGCAGGATTGGCAGAATTGGGGTGGAATATTCCTAAACCTCTGGCTGCAATGTATCTTTGGGTTCCTTGCACTCAGGGCATGAGTTCGACAGATTTTGCCCTGAATGTTTTGCAGCAAACGGGTGTTGTTGTGACTCCTGGTAATGCTTTTGGGCCTGGTGGTGAAGGATATGTGAGGGTTAGTTTGATTGCAGATTGCGATCGACTGGGAGAAGCTTTGCGCCGTTTGAAACAAGCAAACATTCGCTATTAATTACTGGTTACTGGTTATTGGTTATTGGTTAGTTGTTGGTGATAAGCTGCTCTGCATTTAAATTGTATATCAAAAAAGACTCAAAATCTTGTGGGGTGTCCCGCCTGCCCTGAATATGCAATAGACATCTCCAGAAAAGCCAGTTTTGAACAGGCAGGATGCTTGTTCCACAAGAATTATTGGAGATGTCTAATTTAAATGCCCAATTCCCAATTCCCAATGCCCAATTCCCAATTCCCAATTCCCAATTCCCAATGACTATAACGTTTTAATTTGCTCGATCGCCCAGTTGAACGTTTCCATAACTTGCTGGAGGGCAAATTCGTCTTCCAAAGTAGATAAAGCCAGACTCGGCGACCTTCTCTCGCCCGGTTCTGTAGGTAGCGAAAGACCGATCGAACTTAGCTTATTTCTCAATTCCAGCCAATTTTTTTCTGCATTAAATGGCGGTTGGGAACCGTAATTGTCAGCAGAAATCTCCATTCTGCCAGCAATATCTACAGTGAATAACTGATATGGTTTTCTGCCTCTGTGATGCAACCCGGCGGCGAAACCGCCGTAGGTGTCCCCCGTTCCCCAATGGATTTGAATTTCGGGTTCTTGACTTTTTGCCCAAAGGTATATAGCTCTTGCCATTTGCGCCTCGTCCGCGCCTTGTCTGGCTTTGATTTCCGCAAAAAATGACGATTCATCCCAGCGCCTTCTTTCGCGCATTGCGTTGGATTTTTTATGCTGTGCTTCGGCTGTCTGACCGATCACTCTGGGAACCAAGGTTCTCAAACCGTCTTCACTTACATATTGCTTAATTTCCAGGGCCAAAACTTCAACCGGATCCATTTGTTCGTTGAGAAATTCCACAACTCGGCGCATTTCAGCGGAAATCTCGTCTGCTACAAATACTAAGCGAATTTTACCGGCTTGCAAATTAGTTTTAACTTTCTGCCAAAATAGGTCTTCATTAGCATCCGCACCGAGAAACTCTTCAAAAATCTGTTCGGGATCGCGACCCCGATCGCGACAATTGGCTTCAAACAGAGCAATAATTGAATCTATTGGCCAGTAAACCAACGCATTAGCAGCATAGTCGATCGACTGACCTAAAACTTTTTGCCGGAGTGCAGCATTAGGAGTGCGCCTGACATCCACCAAAGTAGGAACTGCATTTTGGTCGAGAAACAAATGATCCAGCGACCATTGGACGGCAGTTTCCTCATCGGTGGGCACTGATTCCCGTGAAATTAACAGCCACTTCCGCGCCGTCGCCCGATCGATTTGATCTCCGGCAATCAGATTAGGATAAGTTACAAGCAAGTCTTGTAACTGGTCTTCCGAGTCGTAGGGCTGTTCCATCATTTCTACCAGCCTGTCGTCGTCCTGAATCAGATAAATACCTCCAGCCATGCACATCCACCTACTTAATTTTAGATTTTAGATTTGAGAATTCAGGCTTAGTCAGTTGATAGTTGACAGTTGACAGTTGACAGTTGACAGTTGTCATTAGTCATTAGTCTTCAGCCTATGATATCGTTTTCGGTTGCATCGGAATTATGTAGTGCAAGCGTCCATAGCGAACGATTGGTTCCCGAGTGAGACGCTCGCACGCTCCATCATTCAAATATATTATTCCGATGCTACCGGATTTGATATGACTTCACAAGGCGCAAGGCATTAGTCATTGAGCATTCTTGATAATTAAAGAATTAAAGAAAAATTTGGAATTTAAGAATTTTTCTTGTTTGTTAATTCCACAAAGACAACTGTCAACTGTCAACTGTCAACTGTCAACTGTCAACTGTCAACTGTCAACTGTCAACTGTCAACTGTCAACTGTCAACTGACAACTGTCAACTGACAACTGTCAACTGACTACTGACAACCAGTAAATACTCGCTGTGCTGGCCCAGTCATGTAAATCCGCCCAGAAACTTCTGCCCATTCGATTTCCAAAACGCCACCGGGGAGTTCAACAGCAGTTGTCCGATCGCACTTTCCGACCAACACCCCAGCCACCACAGCAGCACAAGCACCAGTCCCACAAGCTAGAGTAACACCTGCGCCCCTTTCCCACACCCGCATTTTTACGTAGTCCCGTCGTATCACTTGAATAAATTCGGTATTTATACGCTGCGGGAAGGCTGGGTGGTGTTCAAATTGAGGGCCGAGAGTTTCCAAAGCCACAGCCGAAACATCTTCTACAAACGTAATGCAGTGAGGATTTCCCATGCTGACACAGGTAACAGACCAAGATTTATCAGCAACTTCGATCGGCACATCTATCACTTTGGCATCTGGTGCAGCCAAAGTTGTCGGAATTTCCGCAGCCAGCAACCGGGGAAGTCCCATATCCACCTTAACCTGACCGTCCGATCGCAATTCGGGGCTAATCACACCCGCCAGAGTGTGGATGCGATACTCAGTCTTAGATTTACTCCCCCCCTTAGCAAGGGGGGGCTGGGGGGGGTGAATTTCCGCTGCTTCCAAATCGGCGATAAACTTAGCCAAACAGCGAATCCCGTTGCCGCACATTTCCGGTTCCGAACCGTCGGAGTTAAAAATCCGCATCGTATAGTCAGTGCCGTTTTGACCCGGAAGAGCAAAAATCACGCCGTCTGCGCCGATCCCAAAATGTCGATCGCACATGGACACAGCTTGTTCTGGTGTTAAAACTGGTTCTGAGGAGTGGCGGTTGTCAATCAGAATAAAATCATTGCCCAGTCCGTGATACTTCGCAAACTCGATCGACATAAAAACAAACCTCTGTTGACAGTTGACAGTTGACAGTTGACAGTTGACAGTTAATAGTTGACCCAACGACTGCGTTTATCCGCTCGCGTAGCCGAAGGGCGATCGGGTAAAGCAGTTGACCCTTCGTCTACGCGAACCCGCAAGCAGTTGACAGTTGATAGCAAAAAAATGACTAATGCTGTTCGCGATCGGGGACAGCACTAATGACCGATGACTAATGACTAATGATTAATGACTAATAACCAATTTACCCATTTCCCAGTATGTCTGAATTTGAGACCGGATTGCCCAGCGTTCGCTTAATACAAAGCTACATCAAAGACAAAGAACAGTTAGAGATCAAACTGATGACTGGCGACTTGTTAGCCGGCAGAATTTTTTGGCAGGATCATAGCTGCATTTGCCTCCTCGATGCCTCAGAAACACAAATTCTGATCTCGCGATCGGCAATTGCTTATCTCAAACCCAACGCGTGAAGAAGAGGGGGAGAGGGGGAGAGGGGGAAAATCTTTCCTGTTCGCTCTTCCTTCCATCCGTTATATCGTTTCCGGGTGCATCGGAGTTATATAGTGCGAGCGTCTCGCTCGCGAACCAATCGCGAGCGAGACGCTCGCACTACATAATTGAAATATATTATTCCGATGCTACCGGATTTGATATTACATCCGTTACATCCCCTACAGGGCTTCCGTCTTCCGTCTTCCGTCTTCCGTCTTCCGTCTGACTAATAACGTTCGATCGCGCGGACAGCACCAATGCCCCATGCCCGATGCCCGATGCCCGATGCCCGATGCCCGATGCCCCATGCCCCATGCCCCATGCCCCATGACTAATCGCTAAATAGCTTTTCGCTAACTTGGGCGGTGACAAAAGGCAGCTTTAAGGCTGGTTGCGGCAGCGGAGGCGAGGCCGTCCGCTGCATCAAGCCGAGCTCGTAGAAGCCGCCGCACAGCAGCAAACGATCGCCCTCTTGCAAATCAGTAGTTCCATCCGGCCAGCGAGTAAACTTCCCTTCCCGGCGGATCGCCCGCACCTGCACCCCATACTGAGTGAGCAAATCTACCTCTGACAGTTTTTGGCCAACCCAAGGACTGTTGGCTGGTAACCTCAACCACTGACAAGAACTGTCGCCCTCGGGGACAGCAACTTCGCCCTTCGCCAGCAACTCAAAACTAATCAGTTCTTCCGGTTCACCCACTACCAAAAGTCGATCGCCCGACAGCAAAGCAGCCTTCCCGTTAGGATAATCAATTTCCTCGCCATCTTCGCGGACGATCGCCATCACACTGACCCCTGTCAACTGCCGCAAGTTAGTTTCTTCCAGAGTCATCCCACCAATGGGAGAGCCCTCCGGTAAGTTGTACCAATCGCCGTTGAGATCTCGAACCGCCACTTTCAAATCCCGGGAAACCGCCAAAGGTTCCCGCGCCGGCCGCAATTCCAGATAGCGGCTGCTGCGAATTTGCTGCACATCTCGCCCAATAGCCATTGCTGACAAACCCATACCAGCTAGCAAGTGGGCAGACAGTTCTAAACTAGCCTCAAACTCCGGCTGCACAACTTCCCAAGCCCCCAGTTGGTAAAGCAGTTCAATATCTTTATCTTTGTTGGCGCGCACCACAATATCCAAATCCGGGACTAATTCTAAAGCCCGCTTCAGACACAAGCGAGTGCTCATCGGATCGGGAAGAGTAATCGCCATTGCTTTGGCGCGTTCTACCCCGGCGGCTTCCAATACGTGCAAGCTGGCAGCATTCCCGTAAATGTAAGGAATTCCTGACACTCTGCACTCTTGAATTCTGCTTTCCGACTCGTCGATTACCACAATTGAACAGTTGCGGCTTTGCAGCACTTTGACTAAATTTCTGCCAACTCGCCCGTAGCCACAAACCACAACATGATTTTGTTCCGGCAAAGTTTCAGCTATTTCGACAGGTTGAGATGTTTGGTCAAAATAGCGCTGCAAAGGCCCGAAATTTTCCGCCCACTTGAATAACTGTGGCACGCTTCTCAATACAAACGGCGTCAGCACCAAGGTGACTGCTGTCGTTCCTAAAATTAATAGGTAAACGTTTCGCGAAACCAGTCCCATAGCTTGGCCAGAACTAGCGAGTACAAAGGAAAATTCTCCGATTTGAGCTAAGCCCAAACCTGCGATTAATGCTGTTTTTAGGGGATAGCCAAATAATCGGACGATCGGCGTTACAATCAAGAATTTGCCGACAAATACTAGAAATACCAGTCCCAAAATTAACTCTAGATGGTTCCAGAGAAACACCGGGTCGATTAACATTCCGATGGTAACAAAAAATAAGGATGCAAAAATATCTCGCAAAGGCTCGACATAAGTTAGAGTTTGGTCGGCATATTCCACCTCCGAAATCATTAAACCCGCCACAAATGCGCCCATCTCGATCGAGAAACCCAGATATTCTGTCAGCAGCGCAATCCCTAAAGCCAAAACCACAACTCCCAGCAAAAACAGTTCCCGGCTTTCTGTTCTCGCGAGGTAGCGCAGCAACTGCGGTACGATCCAAATGCCCGCTACTACTGCACCCGCAGCAAATAATCCGATCCGCACCAGGGCCCAGACTATTGTCATGCCGATCGCCTCTGCGGGCTGATTGAGGGCCGGCAAAACTGCCAGCATTAGCCCCAAAGCCAAATCTTGAACTACCAAGATTCCCAGCATGACTTGTCCGTGGGAAGTACCGCCTTCATTGCGTTCCATCAAGCATTTGAGTACAACCGCCGTCGAGGAAAGCGACAGGATCGCCCCTAAAAACACCCCTTGGGCAGGGGATTCTACCCAGCCTACACCCAAGGAAATTGCAGTAGTAATGGCGATCGTCAGCACAATTTGCAAGCCCCCCCCGCCCAGACTAATTGCTTTAACTCGATTTAGTTCGGCGAATGAAAACTCTACTCCCAAAGCAAACAACAGAAAAGCCACACCAAATTCTGCCAGGGTGTCTACCTGAACTAATTCTTTAATCAGCCCCAAACCGGCCGGCCCAACTACGATCCCTCCCAGGAGGTATCCGAGAATTACCGGCTGTCGCAACAACGATGCAAAGAGTCCTCCTGCTGCGGCAGCAGCGAGAACTAGAACTAAGTCAACAATCAGTCGGAAGTCTTCTTGCACAACTTTATGAAAAAAGTGTAAAGTTATATTATAGTGTTTAATGTGTTGACTATGTTGGGGGGCGTTGACTATAGTTGAGTAGCAAGCCCAACTGCCACTCTTGAACAAGGTATTTTCTAATGACAAAGAGTTCAAATCCTCACAAAAAGCTTAATCTCTTGCAAGTTTATCGAGGGATTGGGGCTTTATTGGTGGTAATGTTTCACGTCAACCAGATGAGCACGGAAAGATTAAATCAAGTTACTTTTTTTAATTTATTTCAGGCTGGGTGGAGTGGTGTTGATTACTTTTTTGTATTGAGCGGTTTTATCATGGTCTACGTTCACCGATCGGCGATCGGTAAAAAAGACCAGTTAAAATCATTTTTAGTCAAGCGCTGCGTGCGAATTTACCCAATCTACTGGATAATTACTCTGACAGTTGTGTTTTTCTTTCTACTGATTCCAGGTTTTGCTAATGCTCAAGACTTAAGTTTGGACAAGATAATTCTGTCGCTGCTCTTGATTCCTCAATATGGCAAGCCAATTCTGGATGTAGGTTGGACTTTAGTTTACGAAATTTATTTTTATGTATTGTTCAGCATAGCTATCTGGCTAAAACCTAAACAGTCTGTGCCTCTGCTGTCGGCTTGGCTATTTGTCACATTTCTACATTTTTCTAAAGTAGTAACATTTCCCGATGCTTTTTTCTTGCTGAATCTAGTATTTGGCAATATGAATCTAGAATTTGTTTTGGGTGGCTTGGCTGCGTATATCGTGCTTAAATATAACAATAAGATTACTAATTACAGATGGATATTATTTGGGATAGCAAATTTAGGATATGTTATTTTAGGACTGTTTGTGGCTTGGGGCAACATTGAGTTCGATCGGATCAAGACTTTTGCAGTGCTGGCAGCTATATTAATCGTTGCTGCAACTTCGATCGACCTTAAGGATTCTCCGAGACTTCCTTATCTTTTAATTTTCCTGGGCGATGCCTCATATTCAATATTTCTGCTCCACAGCCCGGTGATATCAGCAACTACAAAAATTGTGCAAAAGGCAAATTTAGGAAAATATTTCGACGGTTTCTTTGCTCCGGCTATGGTGGCATTGTTTGCTGTAGTTGTCGGCTGCATATTCTACTCTTTCATCGAAAAACCATTGACAGTTTATCTGCGGAAAAATATTGTTGAAAAAATGTTTCTTCCGAAGGCGCAAGCCAGCTAATTGTAGGGTGCGGATCTGTGAGATGTGCGATCGAGCTTAACTTGCGATCGATTTACCGCAATACGTCAGCAGGGGGGGATTTTGAGGTGTAGGGTGCGTCGCAATCCAGAATCTCGGTAAAAAATCGAAAAATCTAAAAGCGACGCACCACAGGGTTTAATTAGTTCGATCGCACTTTATTTTCCATGGTGCGTCGCTGTGAGATTGTCGATCGAATTTGCATATTTTAGAAGAATCCGCACCCTACTATTGGATGGTGCGTCGCTGTGACATTTTCGCTGGAATTTGCATATTTTAGAAGGCGACGCACCGTACTATTGTGTGGAATCATTCACACAAGGTCAATAACAACGCGAAAACCAATGTCATTCCTCCGGCTGTCGCGCGAGAGAGAGTAACGATACAAACTAGAGCACTTGGAGCTATCACTATCCCAAGAGCCTCCACGCAACATCCGTTGATTCTCCGATCCACCTATTTCCCAGGAACTTCCGTCAGAGGGGGCCCCGTTATAGTTAGAGTGGTAGCAATCACTGCACCATTCCCAAACATTTCCGTGCATATCGTAGAGTCCAAAACTATTCGGATAAAATTTCCCATTATTAGTTGTTTGATTACTGCGATGTATAAAAGCATAGTCAGTATCTAGACCCTCGAAAGCAGGAAAACTTGACGTATAAGGCACATCAAAGCTAGTATTAACCAAATCCGTTGTAATTGTCGAACCAAAATAGAAGTCTGTGTTCGTTCCAGCGCGACAAGCATATTCCCATTCTGCTTCTGAAGGTAAACGATAACTATTGCCTGTTTTTTGAGTAAGCCGATCGCAAAATTCGATAGCTTCATCCCATGATACTTGTTCGACAGGTCGTTTAGCTCCTTTAAAATGAGAGGGATTACTTTTCATTACCCTTTCCCACTGTGCTTGATTAACTGTATATTCCGCCATAAAGACAGGTTGAATCGTTACTTGATGCGACGGCTTTTGCTCACTTCCAAGATGTGACGCACCCATCTCGAATTTGCCACCAGGAATATAAACCATCTGAAGTGCAAGTTTGTCACCTAAGTCTTCATTAAAAACTTGAGCCGACTTAACACAACGACTATTTTCGTTGCCGCTGTAGTGGTCTACCGTGATGACATCAAAATTAAAGGTATAAAAAAAATTATTTAATTGCCATTTTATCTTTGATTCATCTCGATCTTTTAGCAAATTGTAAACCGCAAATTTTACTTGTAGCGATTTATCATTCAGTCCTTGAAGAAGCAAGTCTAAGCCAGCTTCTCCATATTGGAGCGCCTCAGATAGTGCAGCGATTCTGACTTCGACAGCGGGTGAGGCTAAGCGGCTTTTAACGCCTGTAATTCCTCCCAGTACCGCCGCATCGACAGGAGTTGAATTTTGACCGCCAAGGACGGCATCATATTCTCCAGGTTGATTTTGCTCATTTGGCATGGCATTTTGACCTCTGTATGATTAACCACTGTGGCATTTACTTAATAGCTATGTCAAATATTCAAAACTTACCAACGCTACAAATAAGACAAATAGTGCGTTACGCTCCGCTAACTCACGCTACATTCGCGTACTTTGCGTAAGTCTTAATAGTCCTTTACCTTTTTGAGTCAAAGCGTGCTAAATTTAGCTACTTTGTGTAACATTAGCTAGACAAAGGTTAAGGATATCGGTAATGACAGCAACTGCGAATCGAGCTAACTGGGGACAAAGTGCCAAAATAGTTGCGAGTGCTATTTGGGAGTGTAGGCTATTGAAGGCAAACATAAACAGGGCGATTTTGACTGGCCCAATTGTTGCCAGCATTCTCAGTCTGGTATCGCCGGTGCAAGCTTTGCAGGTGCAGGTGACGCCGCCAAATCCCGAACTGGGTGATACGCTGTCGGTAATTATTCAGGTTGACGGTAACGGCGGGGAAACTCCAAAAGTGTCTTTACAGCAGAAAAATTACCCTGCTTTTCCGATCGGCAATAATCGCTTTCGGGCCCTGCTACCGACGACACCACTGGAGAAACCCGGTGCGCGCGTTGTTCAAGTCTCCGGTGACGGACAAGTGCAGAAGTTGAATGTGCAAGTGCGCGATCGAGATTTTCCCACTCAATCCATCTGGCTGCCACCTGGGAAAGACTCCGAAGGTACCGATGCCGAATTCGATCGCGTGGACGCGTTTAAAGCACTGGTGACACCCGAAAAATTTTGGGATGGCAAATTGTTGCGCCCCAACTCCGGCGAAATTACCACTATTTACGGCGTGCGTCGGTACTATAATGGGGTATTTGCTAAGGACTACTACCACCGCGGCGTCGATTACGCGGGCGCTTACGGTTCCCCTGTAGTTGCACCGGCTGCCGGTCGCGTGTCTCTCGTGGGACGCGAATCCCAAGGGTTCAAAATCCACGGTAATGTAGTTGGTATCGACCACGGTCAAGGGGTAGCAAGTATTTTGATGCACCTCAGCCGGATTGATGTCAAGGAAGGCGATTTCGTGAAAGCGGGTCAAGTAATTGGTGCTTTGGGGTCAACGGGGGCTTCGACAGGCCCTCACCTGCACTGGGGACTTTACGTGCACGGGCAGTCTGTCGATCCGGTACCTTGGCGGCTTCAGGGAGTTGAGTAGGACTTTTTACCGATTTTGACGAATTTAAAAGTCAATTATGGGGTAAGTTTGTGGCTGGGGTGTGTAGATAACTGTTCTGGGTTATCACTATTGGGTTATGATTTGTACAAAAATTCTCAACTCAAGCCTCAAAACTCGAATCTCAAGACGCCAGCAATTGCGTCTTTACAAAACAAAACTGTATTAATGATGCCGTTGAGCGGGAAGCATATATGAGTATTGAAAAAATTGTTGAACAGGCTTTGCAAGACGGCTATTTAACGCCGTCTATGGAAGCTGAGGTGGGACGAATCTGCAATACGGCTTCTGAATTGTCGATCGAAGAGTACATGGCTCTCGATCGCCTGATGGGAGCTTTGTTGACCGGAGAAGTGGTGGTTCTGCCACGCAAACAGTTCATCAATGTGATGGAAGAGTTGGTGCTTAGCGAGGCGATCGCCAGGGTGGCAGAAATTGAGGCGGCGAGCAGCGAGCAGAGTCTGGATGTGGGAGATATTGCGGCTTATGCTTTAAATAGGCTGCCCCCTCTGTACGCTACGACGGAAGAGGGAGCTCACTTTCAAAGGGCTAGGGCTAAAGAGCAGCTTCACGATTTGATTTCCAAAGAAGTCAACGCAGCGATCGACCGCAACTTGGTCAGACCTGAACCCGTAAACCCCACAGCTTTGGGTAAGCCGTCTTCTGGAACCGAAGTTCTGTCAAATCTCAGCAATTGGCTGCAAGCTAACGCCGTTAATTTTGAGCCGCAGCCGTAGTACCACGTCCAACAGCTCTATTTTGGTTAAGTCGATCCCGCTCAATTCAAAAAGCGGGATTTTTAGTTTTTGAGCCAGAAACAGTTGACAGTTGACAGTTGACAGTTGACAGTTGACAGTTGACAGCAGAAGGAAGGGGGATGTGGGATTGGAGTAATGAATCGTCTGATTTTAATTTCTCCCGATCGGGATTCCGGCTTTAAACCAATTCTTTTTGGTCACAAGACATCCGTCACAATTGAAAAAAAAATTAAAGGAATTGTTTGTTTGCCACCTAAAACAAACAATTCCCTTTTCCTTCTGACTAATGACTAATGACTAATGACTTCAAACAATTAATTATTGCTCTCAGAAGAGTCTGCGGAGGGGCCGGCAGTAACTTTTGTTTCTCGTTTTTCACGTTTTTTCCGTTCAGCTTGGATGACATCTTGAAGCACTATTCGCGCTTGGGCCATTTTTTCCAAATTGCTGCGGTACAAATCTAAATCTTTGCTAACTTTGTCTTCAGGTAAATGCAAAGCTGCACTGATTTTGCCGATCGCCTCGTTGCGAGTTTCTTGGTTTTTTACCATTTCGGGGTCAGCTTTTTCTAACAGCGAGAACAAACCGATCGCAAATAAGCGACTGTACTTAAATTGAGCGTTGCTGGCGATCGCCCCTAAGGACGCTTGCAAATCTCCTGTATCTTCAAAGCTGGTGGAGCGATCGAGCCACGAGAGCAACTCAGACCCTCCAAGGCGATCGGCCAAGCTTTCCAATCTGTGAGCGTCTTGCTTGTAGCGATCGGGATCGTCTTCTAGGGCTTTGCACAAAGCGTTAAAAATCGAAAGTCTGTCTGCTTCTGGGGCGTACCCGAGCATGAATCGATCGAAAGCTGTCACCACGCCCAAAGCATAAATCGGGTCGTATTGAAAATCTACATTCGCCGAAAGCAAGTGCATTTCTACCATCAACTCTTCCACCACTCGACGGTAAATTGAGTTAATCGGTCGAGTGTGAATCGTATAGAAACTTCGCTTAGTATCTGAAACAGTACGGTTCTTGTTCACCTGAGTTTTATAGATAAATAATTGTGCCGCCACAGGTGGACCAGCGCGGCATGAGTAAAGTCGGGAGAGTCGATTGGCGATCTCCCTGGCAAAATTTGCCAGTTTTTTTTAACTGTGCAGCCGAGACTGCGAGGCAAAATTTTACCCTGGAAGATTTTGCGGGCGATCGGCAGCAACAATTAATCTGTCGCAATACGATGGCAAAAGCCAAGTATCTTTACAATCATAGCTCTTCTGGGATCGCTGATAAATCCCATCTTCTGACTTGCCCGGCCCTCTTCGGGCAACCCTTACCACAATCAAATTTTATTGTCAAGCCCAATCCTCAAAAATCGAACGAACATGACAATTTCTCCTGAATTAAGAGCTTTAGCCCAATACATGGCGGGCGAATTTGACAACCAAGAACAAGCGCTAGCAGATCCGGCGTGGTACGTCCACCTGCGTTTTTGGCAAAGACCCCTGCCCGTGCCTCTCTTGGACGAACCCAGCATTGCCCTGTTTGCCGAACAAGCCAATATTCTAGAATTAGACAAGCCCTACCGTCCCCGCATCGTGCAACTGAGGCACGTGAAGACAGCGCCGGAACTTATAGAAGCTCAGTATTATATGTTCAAGGATATCGCAGCCGTCAAAGGAGCCGGTCGCAACCCCGACTTACTGGCAAAACTCAAGGGCGAGCAAGTCGAACTTCTTCCCGGCTGCACCCTCTCGGTTGCGGTGCAAAATTTAGGCTCAAACCGCTATCGATTTCGGGCATCTCTGCCGGAGGGAACTCGTTGCTGCTTTACCTACGATGGGCAAACTTACCAAGTAGACTTGGGATTTGAAGCCGCAGACGAGGAATTTCTCAGCTACGACAAAGGAATAAACCCCACGACAGGTAAGGCTATCTGGGGAGCTTTAATGGGCCCTTTTAGATTTGTCAAGCGTCAGGATTTTGCTTCTGAAATATTTGCCAATACGCTTGGGATCGGATCGGACGGCGGTTGAAACCGCGTCTACAGAAACAAAGTCCGCCTCCGCGGACTAAAGAAGAAGATCGCGTAATTTTCACCGCCCGGTCTTTAACCTGCACCAGACACGTGCAAGTTTGTGTAGACGCGATTTCAATCGCCCGGTCTTCTTCAACCTGCGGAGGCAGGTTTTGTTTGTGTAGAAGCGGTTTCAACCGCCCGGTTTTCTTAACTTGCGCGCGGCACCCCCTCTAGAGCTTCTTCTTCTGTTTCAAATATTTCAAAGACAGAATCCATCATGGTCACTTCAAACACCAGTTTGGCTTCTGGATGAACATTGCAAATGCGGAAACTGCCCTTAACTTTATCCGCATCGCGCATACCGGCTACCAACGAGGTCAGGCCAGAACTATCGATAAAGTTTACCTGACCAAGATTCACGACGACATGACGGCTGAGTTTGGAAATACACTCTTGCAACTTGAGGCGGAATTGCCAAGCTGTCGTGATGTCCAACCGTCCTGTCGGTGCTAAGACGATAACTGTTGTACCGTCAGATAGCGTGTGGGTTTTTTGATCAATATGAATCACTGACCCTTCCCTCAAATTTATTACTATTTATCGCGGTGGTTACTTTCTGCTATACAAATACTAGACAAGTCTAGACATTTGCTTCTTACTTCACAGGGAGCATGGGAGCGGTTATCCCTCAGTAAGCTTTCGCGCTTTAGCCAAGCGTGATAAATTAATCGCTGCCTTCAAGTCTCTGTCCATCGAATTACCACAACTTTCGCAGTTGAAGGTTCTTTCTTTCAGTGGCATATCTTGGATATGCCCACAGCTTGACTATTGTTTTGCAAGGGCGGAAACCAGCGGTCAGCAATGATTATTTCACAACCAAACTTTTTCGCCTTATATTCTAGGTGACGCTTGAATTCAGAGAATCCACAGTCAGCTATTGCCTGCGCTAGTTTGTGATTTTTTGGCATCCGATCAACATTTAAATCTTCTACTTATAGTTGCGTGGTTTTTGCATAAGTAAGTAGTGACTTGATACTGAAAGTCCAAGCTTTTTCGCAAATCGCGCAGGGTTTGAACATGGCACACTATGAGTGTTTGTGTAAAAGTTTACCATTCTGTCTACTTAATTGCTAGCTAAGGACTTTCTCAGTAGTTTAACTCACGTCGGTGACTGCTGAGGCATCCAATTCGCCCAATCTTGCGGTTTTAAGAACTTTGAGTAGAGTTCGGCTTCTGGAGAGTTGGGTTCTGGCTCGAAACAATACTCCCAGCGTACCAGAGGTGGCAGGGACATCAGAATCGATTCGGTGCGTCCGTTGGTCTGTAAGCCAAAGGTCGTGCCCCGATCGTACACTAAGTTAAATTCAACGTAACGGCCGCGGCGGTAAAGTTGGAAATCGCGCTCGCGCTCGCCGTATGCTTTCGATCGATGTTTTTCAACAATTGGGGTGTAAGCCGGCAAAAATGCGCGGCCGCAGTCCTGTATGAAGGCGAACAGCGACTCCCAGCTTCTAGGCTCCGGGTTTCCGACATTTTTGCTGTACTCAGCAGCTTTCCCTTTGACATTTTGGTCGCGGTAAAGCGGGCCTTGAGCGTTTTGGTAGTCAAAAAACAGGCCGCCGATACCGCGAGTTTCTTGGCGGTGGGGCAGGTAAAAATATTCGTCGCACCAGAGTTTAAATGTCTGGTAATAGTCCGAGTGGTGTTTGTCGCAAGCTGATTTCAGAGTTTTGTGAAAATGAGCTGCATCCTCATCCAACAGGTAATAAGGAGTCAAATCGACACCACCACCAAACCACCAAATCGGGCCCGCTTCAAAATAACGGTAATTCAGGTGAACCGTAGGCAAGTAGGGATTGCGGGGGTGCAGCACCATCGAAGTACCAGTGGCGTAGAAATCGTGACCGGCAGCTTCTGGGTGCTTGGTCAGAATCAAAGCAGGCAAACTTTCGCCCCAAACTTGGGAAAAATTAACTCCGCCTTGTTCAAACACATTGCCTTCGCGCATAACGCGAGAACGTCCGCCCCCGCCTTCGGAGCGTTCCCAAGAGTCCTCTTTAAATTTGCCGCCGCCATCGACCTGTTCGAGGGCTTGACAAATTTCGTCTTGTAGGCTTTTCATAAATTGGCTGACTCTAGCTCTAGAGTCAGCGGGCGGCAAAAACGGAGAAGTCGTGGTTTTAAGTGTTGTAGAAACTGTCATAAAATTTTCTGTTGTCAGATTTGAATCTTAGATGGTGATGATTGCCAAATCCAGTCGCCATGTAATTATGCCACCGCAGGTCTGCAAATGATCGCTATGAAGTTACATTAAAAAATAGCAATAAAAATATACTTAAACTTGCGATCGAACATTCACTGACACAATTGCAGAGCTATGGTGGAGAACACAATGCCCAGTACACTCGATATTAGTTCAGTCTTAGAAATCCTGCGACCTGTGCAAGACCCCGAACTGCAAAAAAGTTTGGTGGAATTGAACATGATTCGTAACATCAAAATTGACGGCGGAGTCGTCAGTTTTACTTTAGTGCTGACAACGCCTGCTTGCCCGCTGCGAGAATTTATTGTCGAAGATTGCCAAAAAGCGGTCAAACAGTTGCCAGGAGTCGAAAAAGTGGCTGTGGAGGTGACAGCCGAGACTCCCCAGCAGAAGGGAGTGGTCGATCGCCAAGGCATAGAAGGCGTTAAAAATATTATCGCAATTTCCAGCGGCAAAGGGGGCGTCGGCAAAAGCACGGTGGCGGTGAATGTGGCAGTAGCCCTGGCGCAAACCGGCGCAAAGGTGGGTTTGCTGGATGCCGATATCTATGGGCCCAACGACCCAAATATGTTGGGTTTGGGGGACGCGAAAGTAATGGTTAGGGATGGAAAAAGCGGAGAAAGCCTCGAACCCGCATTCAACTACGGCGTCAAATTAGTGTCGATGGCGTTTTTAATTGAGAAAGACCAGCCTGTAATTTGGCGCGGCCCGATGTTGAACGGAATCATCCGACAGTTCCTCTACCAGGTGAATTGGGGCGATTTAGATTATCTGATTGTCGATATGCCTCCGGGTACTGGAGACGCGCAGTTGACAATGGCCCAAGCGGTGCCGATGGCTGGTGTGGTGATTGTGACGACGCCGCAGACGGTGGCTTTGTTGGACTCCCGCAAGGGGTTGAAGATGTTCCAACAGTTGGGAGTGTCGGTGTTGGGAATTGTGGAAAATATGAGTTATTTTGTGCCGCCGGATATGCCTGACAAGCAATACGATATTTTCGGTTCCGGCGGCGGCGAAAGGACGGCGGCAGAGTTGGGAGTGCCGCTGTTAGGCCGCATTCCGCTGGAAATTCCGCTGCGGGAAGGTGGCGATTCGGGTGTGCCGATTGTGGTGGGACAACCGGGTTCTGCTTCGGCGAGGGAGTTGCGGGCGATCGCGGGTCGCATTGCTGGTAAAGTTTCTGTAGCAGCCCTAGCCTAATAGACATCTCATCCAAAATTTCGTCAAGGGCAGGCTCTCCGGCCTGCCCCACAACAGTTTTTGGGAGAAGTCTCACAAACTTTCGTTTCCCAGCTTTGTCTCCTGTTGGCGAAGGTTTGCCTAATTCCCGAGCTCTGCTTGGGAACTAGAAACGAGAAACGGTAAGCTATAAAGAGCAAACTTAACATTCAAAGAATTATGATTTTTCCAGGTTCGGCAGTTCGAGTTAAAGATAAGGGCGAGATTTACTACGGCTTTCAAGGACTTGTGCAGCGAGTTACCGACGGGAAAGTCGCGGTATTGTTTGAAGGTGGCAATTGGGACAAGCTGATCACGTTCCGCTTATCGCAATTGGATATTGTGGATGCTACGGCTGGCCGCGCGAAATAGTAATTAGTCAGCGGTCATTAGTCAGTTGTTATTTGTTATTAGTTATTGGTTATTGGTTATTAGTACCCACTCACAAATAACAAATAATAAATAACCAACTGCTAACCGCCAACTGCCAACTGCCAACTGCCAACTGCCAACTGTCAACTGTCAACTGTCAACTGACTAATATGCGTTTACCTTTACCCCAATTTGGAACAAAAGAGCGGCATCCCGATCGCATTGCTGAAGTCATCGAGACGGCAACTACAGAGTTTTTGGCTCAATGCTTGGAACCGGATGACTTGAGTTTTCCGGTGATGCCACCTTTTGGGAGTTGGGTGAAGGCCCAAGATGAAGAGTCAAAAAATCAAATCTACGGCGTGGTTTACCATGCTACCACTAGCCCGATCGACTCCGTGCACAGAGCCCGCGCCTTGGGTTTGTCGCTGGAAGAGTTGCGGGAAGAACAACCGCAGATTTTTGCGATGCTCAAAACCGAGTTTCGAGTGGCGCTTGTGGGGTTTGAGAAGCCACCGGAAAGGTTGAACGGCCACGGCCCATCGAGGGGTACAATTTATCAGTATTTGCCGCCGCGCCCGCCGCAAATTCACCAGGCGGTTTATCGCTGCGAACCGGATGAGGTGATTGATTTTACGGTGCAGTTGGATTTTTTGAGGACGCTGCTGGGAGTGACGAATGCGCCTGTGGATGCGCTGACGGCGGCGACGATTCGGGAGATTTATCAGTTGCGAATGCGCGATCGATCTTGGTTGGTGGAAGCGGGCAGGAATTTAAGTGTTTTGTTGAAGGATGATTATGACAGGTTGCGGGTGATTTTGAGTCAGATTCATCCCTAATACCTGACAAAATTGAGATCGTCTGAAGCTAGCCGTTAAACATGACAGGTTTCCCAAATTAAACTAAACTATCAATAGTTCAGCCCGCACACTACTGCTACCCAACATAACTCTCATGCAAGGACAAACACTCGCAGGACGCTATCACATCATCAACCACTTGGGAGGCGGTGGCTTTGGTCAAACTTACTTGGCTGAAGATAAAAGGCGATCGGGAAATCCTCGGTGTGTCGTCAAGCAACTCAAGCCGCAGTTTACAGATCCGCAAACTCTAGAGATAGCTAGACGTTTATTTACAACAGAAACAGACACCCTCCACAATCTAGGAACTCATCCTCAGATTCCCGAACTTTTGGATCATTTTGAGGAAAATCAGGAATTTTATTTAGTTCAAGAGTTGATTGAGGGGAGAGATTTAAGCAAAGAAATTACTCCCGGCCAGCGGCTTAGTGAGTTGCAAGTTATGGCTATTTTGCAGGAAATCGTAGAAATATTGGTGTTTGTTCAGCAGCACAAAGTCATCCACCGGGATATTAAACCTCCTAATTTAATGAGGCGCAATTCTGACGGCAAAATATTCTTAATTGACTTTGGGGCTGTCAAACGAATTAGCACTCAAATAGTTAACACTACAGGGCAAATTCCGCCGACTATTGGCATCGGCACAAATGGTTATACGCCAGCGGAACAAAATAACGGACATCCTAACTTTGGCAGCGATATTTATGCTGTGGGAATGACTGGGATTGAATGGCTGACGGGCATACTTCCTCACGAGTTGCCAAAGGATGCTAACGGTGAAATTGTTTGGCGCGATCGCACTCAAGTTAGCGACGGCTTTGCTAATATTTTAAACAAAATGGTGCGATATCATTTTCGCGATCGCTACCAGTCAGCCGCAGAGGTGTTGCAAGCTTTCAACAATTTGAGGAGAATTCCACCATCTTCTACTGTAGTATCATCTCCTAACTTATTGACATTAATGAGTAACTGGACGCGAGATCATATAATTGGTTTGCTTGGGGTTGGTTTGGCTGCTATATTTGGTGTAGCAGCATTGTTTACACCAGAAATTAGAAAAATGCTGGGATTGGAGGCTGCGGACAATTTGGCAAGTTATGACAATACAGCCCAAGGTATTAAAATCAAATATCCCGATAATTGGACTAAACAAGAAGAGTCTAACGCCGTTACCAAAGATGTGGTTCAATTTATTTCACCTAAAGAAAACGATGCTGATAACTTTCAGGAACGGCTGATTGTGACAGTTGAACCTACGACGAATAATAAAACCCTTGATGAATATACGAAGTTATCTAAACAAGAAATCTTGAATTTAGATAAAAATGCTAAGATAGCTCAAGAGGGTGAATCTACTCTAGCTGGTAAAAACGGGTATAGAGTTGTTTATACAACAAAAGAAGGGAATGAAGAGTTTAAAAAATTGAATGTTTGGACAATGAAAAATGACAAGGCTTATTTGATAACCTACGAGGCAAAAGCGGGGAAGTACGAGCAGTTTTTGCCTGTTGTTGAGAAAATGATTAAGTCGCTCGAAGTTCAAAGCACGAAATAAATTTATTGAGGCAGTTGTCAGATTATGGTGACAGTATCAATCAAATAAGATCCCCCTAAATCCCCCTTAAAAAGGGGGACTTTGAACCGTCTTGTCCCCCCCTTTTTAAGGGGGGTTAGGGGGGATCTCCGGGTTTAATTGCTAAAGCGATAGAAAAACACCGCAAGTTAGGGGAATCAATTAGCATTTGGCAAGATGGCAAAGTAATTACTTTAACTGCCGATCAAATTCCTCCCTTGAAATTAGATAATGATAATTAATCCTTATTTTGCCATCAAATGAGGAACAGATATTTTAGTCAAAAATTTTGGGCAATTATTTAGGATTCGGCTACTTTTTCTTGCACTCGGCGATATTTGCCATCTAAACGTTCCTGTCGCTGACGGCGATTATCAGCTTCTAACATTGCGAGGACTTCATCTAACTTTAGCGTCCAAGCATCAAGCAGGCGACAAGATTCTCGCATTCTAGCAACATTTTGCTGTCTAGTTTCTAAATCGGGTATTCTTGGTTGTTGAGTCATGGCAGATTCCAACTCCTTTTAATTTCTTGAATACTGGCTTCTGAGGCATCGGCGATCGCCTCTCCTTGGTCTATCGTCCTATACAGAAAGTCTAGCACATCGGTTGTTGCTGCTGGTTGAGATTCTGCCACCTGTTGCAAGATTCTGTGCAAACGGTTGTAGGGAATTCTCAAGCGTTCCTTGACATTATCAATTGCTTCTAACTCAGGCATTGTTTCCTGGGTTTCGCCAAATTGCTGTAAGAGGGAATATTCTGCTGCTGTTGCTGTGTCGAGAAGTGCGACTAACCGTTGTTGCAATCTGAAAATAGTGGTGATAGTTTGGTCTGGTAATTTTGCCATGAATTTGAATTTGGAGGATGACAAATTATCAGTATAATAGCACTTGCTGGAGTTCAGAAACCGGGTTTTTTACGAAAAACATTCGTGACCGCCGACAGATTAAATAAAAACCCGGTTTCTTTGGTTAGGACTGACGCATGGGGGTTGAGAAACCGGGTTTTTACGCAAATACTTTCGTTGCAGCCCATATATTCGGTAAAAACCCGGTTTCTTTCTCCCCACGCCGGACACGGCAATGCCGTTTCCCTACTAGCGAACTGTTAAATTGTACCGACCTCTTTCGCCTTTTTTATTAGCATTAACAACTACGGTATAGCGGCCGCTGGCGGGTAAGGTGAAGGTGAGAGAAGAATTGGAATTTGAGATGTTTGCCAAGTCGATTACCTCCCTTGAAGTTCTCTAATTCTATTTAGTGCATTTTGGTAATTATCTCTATCTCCTTTTTGCTGAAATAAGTCTGCGGCTTTTTTGAAATCTTTTATTGCACCCTGCTTGTCTCCTAATTGATAGCGGGTAAAACCTCGGTTGTAGTAGGGAGTGGCATAGTTGGGGTTAATTTTCAGGGCCTGGTTGTAATCTTGTATCGCTCCCTGCTTTTCTCCCAATTCTGAGCGGAGAGCACCCCGGTTGTTGTATGCTTGGGCTAAGTTGGGGTTAATTTTCAGAGCCTGGTTGTAATCTTGTATCGCTCCCTGCTTTTCTCCTAAATCTGAGCGGGCTTGGCCCCTGTTGTAGTAGAAATAGGAATCGTTGGAGTCAATTTTCAGGGCCTGGTTGTAGTCTTGTATCGCTCCCTTCTTGTCTCCTAATTTATAGCGCGCAAAACCCCGATTGTTGTAAGCTTTGGCATGGTTAGGATTAATTCGCAAAGCTTGGTTGTAATCTTGTATCGCTCCCTGCTTGTCTCCTAAGTCATGGCGGACAAGACCCCGGTTGTTGTAGGCTGTGGCATAGTTGGGGTTAATTTTCAGGGCTTGGTTTAAATCAGCGAGCGCTCCCTGATTGTCTCCTAAGTCGTTGCGGGCAAGACCCCGGTTGCTGTAGAGTTCAGCATTGTTAGGGTTAATTTTTAGAGCCTGGTTGTAATCTTGTATCGCACCCTGCTTGTCTCCTAAGTCTGAACGGGCAACACCCCGGTTGTTGTAGGCATAGGCATCATTGGGGTTGATTTTCAGGGCCTGGTTGTAATCTTGTATCCCGCCCTGCTTGTCTCCTAACCTTGAACGAGCAACGCCGCGCTCGTTGTAGGCATCGCCATAACTAGGATTAAGCTGAATTGCTTGGTTGAAATCTTGTATAGCCCTCTGATAATCTCCTTTATTTAATTTTTCCCTACCCTGAATATAGAAATCATCAGCTTTCGGCCCAGTCGCCACTGGCGCACTCGGAACCTTCACCCCTAAATCCACTTGAGATGAAGCCAACAATCTCAAACTCGTATTAATCGGAATCCCCAGATTAAAACCAGTCTTAGCAATTTGAATATTCTGATTAATACTGCTAGATTCCGCCGCCCTCGTATCCGCCCTCCCGTGAATTCCCACCACCTCTCCACTCTCATTCAACACCGGCCCCCCGCTCATTCCCGGCAGTGTATTGTTACTATAAACTAAGGCATAACCATCATCATTTATTGGTTTAGAAGCATTAGCAGTAATCCGCCCATCCGTGAAATTGTAAATTGAAGTGTTAATCGCCGCTGAAGTCTTCGGAAAACCTGCCACATAAGCTGCTTTCCCTTCCGTCGCCAAATCCGAGTTGCCAATCTTCGCCACGCTGTAAGTTTGAGTGCTGGTAAACTCGACAACTGCTAAGTCAATATTTGGCAGTTTTTTGACACTGCTGTAATTGAGCAAATAGCGTTTGTCATCAGGGGTGACAATCTCATATTTAGCTTGAGCATCTTTGAAAACGTGACGGGCTGTGAGCACCGTGTAAGTGTTGCCATTCCGTTTGATGATGATTCCAGAACCGGGATTTTTACTGTCAATCAGGACTGTGATTGATTTAGCTATTTTGCCTACTTCATCAGCAGATATTGCGAAAACTGCGGTTGGTTGGGCGATGACAATAGTTGCAACTGTACCGATTAAGGCGATGGGAATTTTGTTATAGAAGTTCATTGATTTTAGCTGTTAATAGAAGAGATGAGTTGAGCTTAATTTAATTTGTACCTTCGGAAATCTCGTTTTTATCGAAGGCTCGATCCCCCTAAATCCCCCTTCTTAAGGGAGACTTTGAGTTTTCTTGGGTTTCTATGGTTTGTATCGAAGGCTTGATCCCCCTAAATCCCTCTTAAGAAGGGGGGACTTTGAGTTTTCTTGGGTTTCTATGGTTTGTATCGAAGGCTTGATCCCCCTAAATCCCCCTTAAGAAGGGGGACTTTGAATGCTCTCTTGTCCCCCCCTTGTTAAGGGGGGCTAGGGGGGATCTCCGGGTTTGAAAACACGCGCTAGGGGAATCGATCGCCCATAATGAAACGAATCGACTATGGAGAAATAGGAGAAACATTTTCCTCAACAGGTGTCTCTTCCAAATATCTCTCCATATCAACAGAACCAGGCCCAGTTTCAGATAGTACATATCCAGAAGCCAACCCGCGACGATCCATCAATTTTTTCAAAGTAGCGTCAGCATCACTCCCCCGCTTGAGAGTGAATAGCAAAGTCCTATTCGTACAACTATCGTCTTTGTTAACAGCAGCACACACCACCGGTTCTCCGTTCAGAGTCCCAGTGTTAATATATTTGAGAGTACCGTTATCGTAGTTTCGCTGAAATCTTCGACCTACCTCTTCGCAGCGTTTTTGAGCAGTCCACGGCGGCGGAAAATAGTTGTTAGAAGTCCAGCGGACAAGGGGTACACTGCCCCGTGGGGTGCGAACCAAGGTGACAGGCTGTCTATTGAGAGTGCCGCAGAAAAAGCTATTATTGCCCGCACGGCTGGGTTGACAAAACAGCGCACTCGTGCTATAAGAAACAACTAGCCCTGTCAGGAGTCCGGTCAAGATTTTGGATTTCATAAATAT
The DNA here is from genome assembly GCF_020738625.1 of Microcoleus sp. PH2017_09_SFU_O_A. NCBI lineage: Bacteria > Bacillati > Cyanobacteriota > Cyanophyceae > Oscillatoriales > Microcoleaceae > Microcoleus > Microcoleus sp. PH2017_09_SFU_O_A. The sequence goes on along the minus strand of NZ_JAEQCF010000051.1, from coordinate 41,668 downwards.
AAATTTTTGATATATTATCTCATAGCTGAGCTACATTTGCAACCTGGAACTTATCCTGATGCTAAATCCGCAAATCAGTCTGTCATAATTTATTTAAACCAAAAAATCATATGTGGGTAGACGTAACAGCGCTAAATCAGATTCCCGAACGGGATATTTTGAAGGTAAAAGTTGAAGGAATTTCACTAATTTTGAATCGCCAAGGTGCGAATGTCACTTGTTACCGCAATGCTTGCACTCATTTAGAATATCCGATCGATATGGGGAAAGTAAGTAATGGCATTATTACCTGTCCCTTTCATAAATTTCAATTCAAGTTAGATACTGGTAAATGTTTGAATGCACCGAGTGATTCCCTAGAGTCTTATCCCGTAAAGATTGAGGGCGAAATCGTTTTTGTTGACATCAATGAATCATGATTCATCAGTCATTTATTCATACCAATTTGAAACAAAATCTCATAATAATAAAAAAATAATAACAATAAATTAGAGGTTTTTACCTGTAGGGACACGGCACGGCACCGTGTCTGGCAATCTATGCCTTAAGATAGATATTTTTTATACAGTTAATAACCGTTAATAACCGTAACAACAATTTGTCAAAATCTTATTATGTGCTGTTTCCAACACAAACCTGCTAGCGCCGGGAGGCTTTGCCGACATGGGAGCCAAACAAGGCAGAGCATAAGAATCTGAGTTGCCTGGTAAATTACAAAGTCCCACGCATTTAATAGAAGGGTTCCGAGCGTGATACCAGTAATTTTATAACCCAATACGGTTCACTTAAGACAGATCCCCCCTAACCCCCCGGGAGATGCGGGGGGGACAAGAAGCTCTTAAAGTCCCCGCAACGATGCGGGGGATTTAGGGTGATCTCCGGGCATAAATAGTGTTAAGTAAACCGTATTGTTTTATAACCCAACAAACATTCTCAATAGTGTTCATACTCCTCGTACCTTCACGCGGCAAGGAGCGTCAAAGATAAAATCTCAACTAGGGACGGAAAACCAGATATTCCAACAAATAAAATCATGAAAAAACTATGCCTGTTTTTTTTTTGATGGTGATGATTAGCTTGGGAACAGTTGCAATTGTCAGAAGTCAGCAAACACCACCACCTATCAATACCTATAGTCAAACCGTGAAACGGGAAGTCTTCGCGAGTGGTTATCCTAGTGAGGCAGAAGGTAGAATTTTAGAATTAGTACGTTATACCATTCCTGGTATGGCAAAACTGCTGCCTCACGTTCATCCAGGGATGCAAATTTTCAAAGTTGAATTGGGGACACTCACCTATACTGTTGTCCAGGGAATCGCGAAAATTAAACGCGCCAATGGTAAAGAAGAAACCCTAGACGCGGGCCAAACTACTCGTCTGACGGTGGGAGATTCTTTAGTTGAGGCAGGGGGTATGGTGCATCACGGTCAAAATGAAACAGGAGATCTGGTAATTCTGCTTTCCACTTCTCTCCTGGATTCTCAGAAACCGAAAGCAATTTTGATCGAGCGTTAATCGACTTTACTGGTGCTTGGTGGTGGCGGATTAAAGTTTTGAACTGGCATCTGGGGTTCATATGGTGTCCGAGTAATTAAGCACAATCAGATTGGTTCGTAGTGCGGACTTCAGTCAGCTTTCATGCGGAGGACACTCCCGACGCACTACAAACTGTTTTTGTTATGGTAATAGAGCGGACATGATATGACTCTTTCCCAAGCACATCGCTTGGGAAGGAGTTAATTAACTTTAAACCACCGCACTTTTCAACCTATCACTTTGGCGCGCCGCTGACGGAGGAAAACCCCCAAAAGCCCGATCGCCCCAACGATCAAAAGCAGCCATTCTTCCGGTTCCGGAACCCCAGAAACATTCAAAGGATTGTTCGGTTTCGTCAACTCCTCCTTACCCGATTCTATCTTTCTTTCAAATCGATCGCTCTTAGCTTCCGCCGCCTTTAGCTGCGCCCTTTGCGCGTCATTAACTAGCACAATCATCGAAGAATAAGGCGTGACGACTTTAAAAGTTTTAGCTAGCGAGTGCATTGCATCCAACTGAGTCAACTGATTGGAAGTTTTCTCTTTGCTAAGGGCGGTTATCAACTGCCGCGCAGCTATCGGTTTAAAACCTTCATTTTCATCATCAGTTATTTTCGCAACCGCCGCCGACTTGGGAGTTTTGGCATAACTCCAAACATAGCCATCAACAACACTAATTGCAGATTTCCCTGATGATGCTGTCGTCGCCACTCGCTGCATCGCCTCTTTGATATCGGTAGAAACTCCGCCACCGCTATCTTGAATCAGCTTTAAAGTTCCATCATCGTAAGCCGGTGGTAAGCCTCCCAAATGCACAGTCCATAGGGGTGAGGGCATGGAAACGCTGGTTTTGCGATCGTCGGATAACTCATAGCTGTGGCGATCGCTCACCAAGAATACAGTATCATAAGTGCGATCGGCGCGTAACTGTGCAAACTGTTGCAGAATATCCTTAAGTTGGAGCGTACCATAAAACGTCAACTTTCCAACATCAAAACTCCCCAAATCTTCCACCAACTTCGGCGGCATCCCCGCAGCACTCCCCACATACAAATCAACCGTATTTGCTTTTAAACTATTCGCTTTCAACCATTCAAAAGTCTCCTTAACCTCCTTTGTTTTCCCCGTCATACTGCGGGAAGTATCCAGAATAACTGCAAACTTTTTGCCCTGCGGTAGCGAATAATTTGCATCAACCAGTGGCTTAGCAGAAATCGTATTTTCTCCCGGAAAATTTGCCAGACGCGGTATTGCTTGCTGCCGGGAAACTGCTAGCACAAAACTCGGCAACCAAGTTTCTTTTGCCTCTTTTCCTTTGTAATTTACCTGTTTTCCGGCAATTGTGCGGCGAGTATTTCCATCCCAATAAATGTTACGTTTTTCTGCTAAAACAGGCATCGCCCAACCCTGTGGTTGTCGCATCACTTTGTAAGTCAGCCACAAGTGCATTTCCGTTGGCCCATCAGTTTGCGTGCGCGAAAACTCTCGTTTAGCCGGAATTGGAAAAGCTCGCAAGCGGTATTGTTTCGGGCCAACTTGTTCGAGCAAAGCCGGGTCTACATTTTCTCTCACCTGCTGGTTGTAAACTTGCTGTGCAGCACCTCTGGGCGACACACTAAATGCAAAACGCCTTTTCAAATCCCCAGTATCGCCCAGCCAAACTCCTGTAACTGCGGCGCTTTCCGGCAGTGAAAAGTAATAAAATACTTCTTGCAAGTTCGGCGTTTGATTTTTGTAAACTTCGTAGAGTTGAACATCAGCCCAATCGCCCTTTTCTGTGATTGTAACTTCTTGCGACTGCAACCATACTTTTTCCTCATTGACATTCAGCAAACCTGCCTTAGCTTCTTGGCGGTTAGATGTTGACTGCACTGCGTGCTTTACTGCTTCCGTGTCACCTTTTTGAATTTCGGTATCGAAGAATCCAGCGTAGAGTTTTTCGGCTTTTTTAACATCGGAATCAGAGCCTTGATACAAAAACGGCGACATTAAAAAATTGTAGCTGTTCTGCACGTTGCGAGCCGCTGTGTTAGGCAAACTGAACGTATTTTTGTACATCTCATAAATGTGGTTGTTTTCTCCCACAGTGCTGAGATAGCGGTACGGAGATAAATAAGCATTAACTAAGCCCGATCGAATCATATCAGACTTGGCTAATAAAGTTTGACGCGCAGTGTCATTTGCTGCGGGAGTTGCCAGAATTTTCATGGCTTGAATTTGCGGCTGCTGTAGCAAAGCTGCGAAAATTGCCAGCCAAGCAGCCATGACTCCCAAGCTGCCCATGATTGCTTGATTCTTTCCGTATTGGGAAGCAAAACTGCGAAATACTTTGCGTCCAGATTGGATGTATAGAAAGCCGTAAAGCGAAGGCATTACTACGAACAAGCTGGAGGTAAGACCAAACAGAATCAAGGATAATGGTAGCCACCAAATTATGGATAATGAAGTGTACTTTAGAGAATCAATCAGTGGTGCTACCCAGGCAAAACTTAAAAATCCAACTACCAGCGTAAATGCGACAGGTAGAGCGTAAAACATCAGCAAGGTTGCCGCCCAAGTTCCAACTAGCAGCATTAAGCTGTGAAATGCTAACTGTATCCACGCACTTCGCTTGTTTCCCATGAATCCAATAGAACTGGACTTTCTGTTGCGAGCATCTTGAGATATTGAAATATCTTCAATATTTTCTTGTTTCCCAAAATATCCGTACAGCATTTCTACTAAAAATGCTGCAATGCACAAAACGATTGTAGCGATAATTAGCGAGCTGGCTGGATTCAGTTCTCGAAGCATAAACAGCCTGATTAAGCAGAGCAAAAACAACGGCGCTTCTACTCCGTAAAACAAGCGCATTAGCTGCAATGGTTGCTTGTGAAAGCGCCTTGCTCCTACTATGGTAAACACTGTCGGTACTGCTATCAGTGCTGTTAGGGTTAAGGAAAATTCAAGGGGAATAATTCCGTCTATTGTTGCTTGGATTAACGGAATTGCTAGGTATGGCAAAATTCCTAGATAAACAGTTGACAAAAATGTCAGGTTCCACACCCAAAAAACAATTCTAAAAATTGCATCAAATACCTGCTTTGCTTTCATTTTTTGCTCCTTTTAAGCTTTGTTTGACAGCATTATGTACGTTAGCAGTAAACTCTTGTACCTCGGAATTTTCAGGATTTACGAAACTGTCAAAAAGAATGGAAACTAGCACCCAAGTCTGATTGCGATGGGTGATGTCGCTGCCGATGCGCGACAAGAAGTTATCTGTGGTTTGCGCTTGAGATTGCAGCCAGTATGCAGCGGATAGTTGGTTGTCTTTGAGATACAGCCAGCGAGCGGTTACGGTAGGAGTTAGCTGTTTTTGTTCTATTCGATTAACGGAGATGCCACTGGTTACAAAGCACAACTCTGGTGCGTGATAAGTCTGCCAAGATGTGCTGGCTACTGCGAGGAGGGAACCGTGCAAGTTACCTGAGACAAATCTCTTTTTTTCGGCTTTTGTATCTGGGTAATTGCCGAAGAATCTTTGTTCGCTGGGATTCAGCGGGATTGCTTCGGATATAATTTGTTGGGGTAGTTGTAAAGGGGCGATCGCTACTTTTGTACTTTCGACATGATACAATTGAGAAATTCCTGCTAAAACAGTCACCGTCACAATTAGTCCGGCTTTTGCCAGAGGCTGATTTTTCAGTATTTCCGAATCTCGTTGCGAGTTGAAATCAATTTGTTTTGTTGGCTGAAATTTGGGAACTTGTTGCAGCATCAACCAACTTACAAAACAACCGCAGACTAAACCTACAATTCCCAGTGGTACGTGGAGGATTTCTGCATAGGTTGGCTGTTGCCAAACTTGGGCAACCAGCACTAGCGCGACAACCCGCAAAGCGTTAGCAGACAGCAACATTAACAAGTTAGCAGCGCATACTGCCAGCCATTGAAAACTTAATTTTCGGCTTTCTAACCAGGTAGCCACTAGCAAAAATAGCGTCCCGACTAATAGGGTTTTAATGCCGCTGCAAGGTATATCAACGTGAGCGATGCCGTTTTCCAAAATCAGGATATCGTAGGAAGAAATAGCTCCCACGTGCAGGAATGAGAGCAACTGTTCTACTACGTGAGCAGTCATCACTCGCGCGGGCAAGCCGAGGCCGCTATTAAACTGATTGCTGAAGGGTAAAATACAAGCCAGCAAGCCGGCAATTGGCAAGTTTTTTTGCCAAAAATTCGGTTCCGCAAAGAAGCCGCACAGCCCGTAAGTTCCGAGGATAAATAGCAGTACGCTAACTTGTGGGATATTAATTATGCACCCTGTGGCGATCGCCAAAACACCTGCACCCAACATCAACAGCAGCGGATTGCGCCTCAAAATGAAGTTGCGGGAAAATGCGCGCGGGCGATCGCTCGGTTGGGGCGATCGCACTACTAATGCTACAATCAGAAAACCAATTGCTATCTTGTACAGTGCCGGTATCTCAACAAACGACGATAACAGCCACTTAACAGCCGAGATATTGGCCCAAAACCAAGCAAGCGCCAGCAAAAAAGGAGCCAGCCAAACCAAATTAACCGCCTGAGGGGGACTAACAGAATCTGAAATTCCCGAATCTGGAATATTGGTGCGCTGCATGATACCGCTTGAAATTCACATTGATGAAATCTTAGCTCAGCAAAATTGGTAATGCCTAGACCCGTAAATTAAGTTTTGTCAAGCTTCTATTTTCTATACATAAATGTTAGCCTTATAATAATTTAATCGGAGGTAAAAATGAGCGAAAAAAGTACAGGATACAAAATTCTTAGCGACAACCGACAAGCGCGCCATTTGTATGAAATTATAGATACATATCAAGTGGGAATCGAGTTAAAGGGAACCGAAGTCAAATCGATTCGGGAAGGAAAAGCGAATTTGCGGGACGGATATGCTTTGGTTAAAAATGGCGAAATATGGCTGATTAACGTTCATATTTCGCCGTGGAGAAGTGCTAGCAACTATTTTAATCACGAGCCTCGCCGCACCCGCAAATTGCTGATGCACAAGCAGGAAATTCGCAAATTAATCGGCAAAGTGGAAGAAAAAGGTTTGACTTTAGTGCCGTTAAAAATGTATTTGAAAGGTGGCTGGGTAAAACTTGATATCGGTTTGGGAAAAGGGAAAAAACTGCACGACAAGCGCGAAGATTTGAAGAAACGCGAAGACAAGCGGGATATGGAACGCGCGATGAAGCAATTTTAGTCATCAGTCATCAGTCATTAGTCGGTAAACAGTCAACTGTCACCTATCAACCCAACGACTGTGCTCTTCGGGCAGGGGGCAAGCTGTCAACTGTCAACAGTCATCAGTTATATTATGTGGGAGCATCTCATTTTTGTAAAAAGCATTTTTTTTTGAGTGCGAGCGTCCCCGCTCGCGTATTGTATAGTACGCGAGCGGGGACAGCACTATAAATACAAAACTCAGATGCTGCCTATCATGTCCGATCCATAACCATAATAAAAATGGTTCGTAGTGCGTCCTGGTGTCCGCAGCTTCAGAGCGGACACCAGGACGCACTACAAACTGTTCGCGCGTGCCCTTAATCGAGCGAACACCATATCATCAGTCATTCAGTCATCAGTCCTCTCAACCGCTTCTGTCAACCTCTTCGGGCTCTTCTGTCAACTGCCAACTGTCAACTGTCAACTGTCAACTGTCAACTGTCCTTCTTCCCGCTTCAATCTTCAATCTTCCTGAAAATATCCGGATTGCTTGTGGAGTCCCACGAAGGGTTAACCTATGCTCGAATACATCTAGGTAATCGCAGCATGAGGCAAGCATTCGGCTGTGGAGTTGCAAACCATAAATGAGAAATGAGTTCAAGCCTTCCTTCATTTCCTAAGATTATGATGCCATGAGGGTGGCAATTAAATCTAGACAACAAAATATCCCAACTCTCAAGTTAAAAGATGCTAAAAACGACACCGTTAGCTAACATTTTTAATGTCATGAAAGAGCCAACAAAAAAGCATCATCACTCCAAGTGGGCGGCATTCCTACTGATGCTAGCAGTAGGCTTTGGCGGCTGGCAATTTGGGTTGCCGGAACTCGCCTCACTGTTTAATAATAAGGGCTTTGAAAACTACAAAGCCAATAGATTGGCTGATACTCAAAAAGCCTATGAATTAGCCCTCTCCGTAGATCCCAAGAGCCGAACAGCTCTTTACAATTTGGGATGGCTGTGCGAAGAGGTGCAAGATTTAGAGTGCGCCCGAGGAAAATACCTGCAAGCTGCCAAACTGGGTCTCCCTGCTGCTTACAGCAATTTAGCTCGATTATATATAGTAGACAAGAAAAACTATGCTGCTGCCGTTCACTTGCTGTGGCAAGGTTTAAAATTAGCTGAGGACGATCGAGTAAAATATTCCTTACTCAAAAATTTGGGATGGGCTCGGCTGAAACAGGGTAGATATTCAGAGGCATTGCAGCATCTGGATGCAGCGATTAAGCTTGATAGTGAAAGACCTGCAACTTACTGCTTAAAAGCGCAAGTCCTAGAAGGGATGAAAAAGACGAAGGAAGCGCTACCGCAGTGGAAAACTTGTCTAAAGTATGCGGATTCCCAAGAATTCGATGAGGATATATGGATAGGAATGGCACGTCAACGATTAAAAGAGGAAAAAACAAATAAATGAAACGCACAGTTTTGCTTTCATCAGCCATGCTGGCAATTATAACGGTAATGGAGCTAAGTCAAGCCTCAAGAGCAATGCCAACTCCTGCAACTGTTACACCCACAGTGAATGAATCAGTCGCAACGCTGTTCCAATTGAATCAGTCTACGACGTGGCGGCGGTGCAAAGATAGAGATGGATATTATGCGTGTCCGAGATTTGCAATGCCTTCGGATAGCGAAGAATAAGAGTTATTTTCGATAATTTTTGTAGAGTTCGCCACTAGCACTTTACAACTAACAGGTATGTAGTATGTAGTAGTAGTTATGTAGGTGCACGCTGTGCACCTTATACCATTTGAGATTTGAGATTTGAGATTTGAGATTTGAGATTTGAGATTAAAGAATTGGAAATGACTGATGACTATAGCCTTTTTCAGTAACAGTGCGGTGCTCATAGGGCATAGGGCATAGGGCATAGGGCATAGGGCATAGGGCATAGGGCATAGGGCATAGGGCATACCTCACTTATTTGAGAAAGGCTATAGCGCGTCGCGTGAGAACCCCGGTCTTTCAAGCCGGGGATGAAACGCAGTTGCAACCTTTAGGTTGCCAGTAATCTGTGTTATAGTTTTTAACAATGTGGAACAAGTAGGCGTATCAACTACGCGTAGAACCATTCCTAGAACGGTGAAATTCCGGGCAGTAAGACACCCTCAACATCTTTGTTTGAGAAAGACTATGGCACAGCCAAGCAGCGCAGGATGGGGAGCGTACCGAACTGGCTTAGTGTTGAGAAGTGCGAACGAAAGCATAAATCAAAAAAGTAAGCGTAATTGCAACACCAAAAGGTAGTTGTTTTGAACGTCTAGATGTGTCTTGACAGCGTATTTAAGAGTGTCAAAGCTTCTTAAGAATCTCCGCACCTTCAGGTCGGAGAGTGTCAAATCATCGCTTGCAGCTTTAGGAAAGCTGTCTGCTTTTTGGGAACTGGAATCCTTACCGGGCGGGGATAAAACCCCGCCATTACTTTTATAAGTTCGATTTTTGAACCGCAAGCTTTTCGGTGATTACCCAGGGGTACCTGATTTTTCCGATCGCTATTCTACTCGCCCTGTGTCAAACCTGAATCTTGCTGCTGCTGAGAATTGCTATAAAAACTAGCAATAATCGCCACCATCAACCACCAAAGCATATTAACTTCCGGCCGATACCAAACTGTATCGACAAAACCGTGAGCCATCATACCAGTTAAAGTGGCGATCGCCCCAATCAACCAAAACCCCTGATTTGATTTGAGATTTGGGGATTCTTCCTCTAAATGAGAGCTGTTAAATTGTGCGTCGCGCAATTTTTTGATCTGCAACAAACCTTGATTGACGGTAACAGTCATCAGCCACAGGAAACACATTAAACCGATAAAACCAGTTTCGACGGCAATTTCTAGCAGCACAGAATAAGCGCTCAAAGCAGTGAATTTTGGCTTCATATAAAGCGGATAAACTTTATTAAAAGCAGTATTTCCGGGCCCAATGCCGAGGATTGGCCGATCGCGAATCATGTCAATCACCGCCGTCCAAACATTAATCCGAAAATTGTTGCTGCTGTCGCCGCGGCCGACAAACATACTCGAAACTCGATCGCGCAACGCTGGCACCAAAGCTACTCCCAAAATTAACGCTCCAGCCAAACCTCCTAACCCTAACGGTAGCGCCCAAGTGCGCCAGAACCTAGGCATCAAAGGGCTGTACCAGTACCAAAGCAGGACTAAAAACACTACTAGCAGTGCCACAAAACCGATCCAAGCACCGCGACTGTCGGTGTAGCGCAAACACGCGCAATTCACCACCAGCATCGTCAACGCTAAAAGTTTGGTTCCCCATCCTTGCCACACAAAAAGTGCGGCGGCGCTCAAGGCAATGGCTGGTAGCAAATAGGAACCGAGCAAGTTGGGATTGCCCAAAAAACTGTAAACTCGGGTGACATCGGCTTGAGTAGAAGTCGGATCGTTCCAAGTAGCTAATGGTGGCACTTTATCAATCCACTGCCGCACGCCGTAGAAACTGACAATTAAAGCAACATTAAGATATACGGCTATTAACCACGATCGCAAACGGGAATCTCGCAATATCCGCGCCATCAGTGCAAAAAATAGCAAATACAGCGTTAGCTTCGTCCAGCCTGTAAAAGCGGCGGCTTTCACCGGCGACATTGCTGTGGCGACGGTAGCAATGCCCCAGTACAAAAGTACCAGCAAGTGAATGGGTGTGAGGGCGATCGCGCGATCGTCCGAAACAGTCAGCAGCACCCAAAACGCAGCGCCAGCAGCCATCAACACACCCACCAGGGCGTTGTTTACAAATGGGCCCATACCGAACGTCAAGGCGAGCAAAACAAAACCCAGGGGCTCGGCCCACTGCATCAGCCAGCTACTCTGCCGCCAACCGCGCAAAGAGCCGATCGCCAAATTCAATAAATAACTGCCACTTTGCCACTGAGAGAGCGACAAATTTGCCAGAGTTAACTGTTGCCAAACTGAATTCATTTCTTTAAATTCGTTATTCGTTATTCGTTATTCGTTATTCGTTATTCGTTGTTCGTTATTCGTTATTCGTTGTTCGTTATTGGCTGTAATAACAACAAATAACTAATAACAAGTAACAAGTAACCAATAACAAGTAACCAATAACAACTGTCAACTGTCAACTGTCAACTGTCAACTGACTTCATCTTTCCAACAACTCGGTAGCATTGGTACAGGGGAGCCAGAGCGCGTAGCGATATCCAGATTCTGGAGTGCCTTGAATCGAGAGTTTGCCGCCTTGAATTTCCACCAACTGGCAGCAAAGCAGCAGCCCCAAGCGTTCCCTAGCGCCGTAACCAGCTAACACAGGTGCCGTATCCGCAGCATTCTCGGCCACCAAAGCCGCCAACTCAGAAAACGCCAGCGTTAATCGCTGCGAAGCCTGTGTCTGTGACGGAAGTGGCGGTTCAAATTCCAGGGAGTCGGTTTCGGAGTTCGATCGCGCACCGCGATCGGCTCCGACCTTCAACAAGTAGTCGGAGTAGAGTTTAGCATGGGGCAAACTTTCACCCAACCAAGGATGAAAAACCCAAACTCCGATATTGATACCGTCTTGTTTCCGAGAAACGTGGACTCGAATCACGCTGCCTGCCCCAGCCGATTGAATAATGCTAAAAATTAAGTGGTGCAGCATTTGCTGAACTTTATCCTTATCGGCCAGCCAGATGCGCGGCCCGGGCCCCATTGACAAGTTAATTTCTTGCTCTCGTCTAGAGGCTGCTGGCGACAGGGTTGTCACAACTTGCTGAGACAAAGTTTCTATATCAACTGCGGTTCGCTTCAATGTGAAAGCGGTATCGTCTAGATCTGCCAGTTCCAAAATTTCTTCAACTAGCGATCGCAAAGATCGGCTGCTGTCTTGGATCACGTCGATATATTCTTTTTGCTTGCTCGTTAAGGGGCCGTAAATTTCTTGGTTCAATACGCTTGCCATGCCGAGGACAGAAGTGAGCGGGGTGAGCAATTCTTGCGCTAAATGATTCAGCAGTTTTACTTTAATTGAGTTAGTAGATAAATCGATAGGTTTGTTATTCATCGGTTATTTTTGTTGGTTCATTATCGAGCGCTTATTGTTAGATCGAGTCCGGTTAAATAATTCTAATTAAGTTTGTACTGAGGACGGCAGCCCTCAAAATCTTAAAACGCCGAACGAAAACAACTTTATTATCAGTGATTAACCGGCACTGATACTTAGTTACTTATTATACATCTTCCCCAAGTTTATAACAAGTTGTTTGCTGCACGAATTAAAAATAGAGTGGCAACCCAAAGGCAATATATAGCAGTTGACAGTTGACAGTTGACAGTTGACAGTTGACAGTTACATAGTACGAGAATCAAACCGTTTATGCTAAAGGGTTATAGGATCTATTCATGACATGATTTATGTCCTAACCTATGTGGCGGTTGCTATATCATCCTTATTTTTGCTTCTCTCTTCCTGCGTCTCTCTTCCTACTTCCCTATTCCTAATTGCAGATTCGGACTAATTAAGATTTAATCATTCCTTCTAAAGCGGATTGCAAGTCTTGAGTGAGTTCGGCAACTGCTACCCTGCGGCTGCTTTGATATCCCTCCCAGCGATCGCCGACTGATATCGGTTTGCCCACGGTCATTTGCACCTGCTGTTTGCCCAAAGAAGGTCGGCCGAAAGGATTTCCGCCTTTGATGCGAGTCAGTACGTCCCACAGCAGTAAAGTTGTTTCTGCCAAACGTTCTGCTGTGAGCTTTTCTTGGACGTATCTGCCCGTGACTGAGACGAAACTTTCGACAAGTCTCATGTGCCACATCCGCAGACTTGCTTCTTCAGCGAGGCGATCGGCTAATCCTCTTTCTAAGGCACAAAGTCCTGCAATATCTTTGATATCTTCTCGATAAATATAGTCCCAGCCTGCTTGTTCCAGACGGCGGCAGCGGTCTATCAAACTGCCTTTGGGCTTCAAGTTAAAATATTCTTCTGCTACTTGCAAGCCTACGTCTAACAGTGCTGTCAGTCGAGGAATCATCGCTTCATTTTCCGAATCGTTTGTCGTTGTTTCGGGCAGCGGTATTAATGTCAAAGAAGATGTTTTTAACTGTAAATTTCGATGATAAAAACGGGCGTAAAACTGTTCCATTACTGTTAGTAAATGGTTGCCAACTCGAATCAGGCGCAGATATTGGAATTTGTGATGCTGGTCTGCGGGAGCGAGATTTTCTGCCTCTAATTTAGCAATCTCGGTGGGTTCTAAGGCTGGAAGTCCGCAATCTATTTCTAATTGAGTTAAAAGTTTTTCTAAGGGTTCCCAGGGTGGATTGACATAGCGGTATTGAATGCCGATCGGCACAATCAACACTTTTTCATCAGTACGTCCGGCTTTTAGCAAGTCTTCAACGCACCAGAAGCCCATTTGAGCGATTCCCGGTTCCAGGGGGCTAACTATTTCATTGTGACCGTTGGTGGCGCCTTCTGGGGCGGCGGCGATGGGAAATTGGCTGTTGGCGAATAAATCGCGGGCCGATCGCAATCCAGCGCGATCGATCTTGCCGCGCACAATCGGAGTACCGCCGAGGCGAGAATATAGCCAGCCGACGCTAGAACCGGCCCACAGAGGAATTCCGCGATCGTAGATAAAGTGGGAATGTACCGGGAATTGCAGGGGAATGCCTTTGGCGCGCGCCGCCTGGGGAACGAGTTTCCAAATTAGTTGTCCCAAACAGTAGGGATCGTCGGAGTTGGGATGGCGGAAGGCGAGTAAGAAGCGAACTTTTTGATTTTGAAATTGGTGGAAGAGTTCGGCGAGGGTTTCGACGTTTTCGGCTTGAATGTGGCTGATATTTGTCTTAAATCGCAGCCACCAGGGGAGTATTTGCTGACAACCATTGACGATGAGGGGGTTGTAGGCTGGGGGTATGAATTCCAGCGGTGGCTGAACTTGGTTTATAGAATTGGGCATTTGGCGATTTTAAATCTGTCGTGCATTTCAATTGCATATTCGGGACGGGCTAGAAGCCCATCCCACAAGACTTGAATTATTTCTTGACATACAGTTTAAATGCACAACAGCTTAACTTACAATTTTTATTGTTCTTGTGGGATGGGCGTCCCGCCCGTCCAGAAAGAACGGGATCTTCTGGCCCATCCCACTTTTAAGAGTGTAAGTTATTAAATTTTAGTTCCTTAGTTAATCATGTGCGATCGATTTACCGCAATCAGATTCGATCGCGCGTGCGGACTTTAGTCCGCAGCCTGAAAGCGGACTTTAGTCCGCACTACAAACAAACGGTTTTTGTGATGGTAATCGACTCGACATGATATAAGACGGCGCTTGCAACCGCCCCTAGAGAAACAAAACCCACTTCAATGAGATTGCTAACTTAAGCTTATTGGTTTATAGCCGCAAACGCACAATTCCTGTCAGTAAGATTTTGGCAATCCAAAATCTAAAATCTAAAATCTAAAATCTAAAATCCTATTGTGCTGCTTCAAAAATCATCTCTTGGAAGTTAATCACGTCCGATCGCGGATCGCAGTGAGTGACTTTGACTTCTAGCCGATCGCCAATTTCGACCGATCGACCAAATCGCATCGCCAACTCCAAACCCAACTCTTCCAACAAAATCAAAGCCAGATTGCTATCTTCCCTCAACCAGCGCAGCATCAAAGCTTCCCAAACCTCATCAGGATTGCGCCGCAAATATTCCAATCCCCAATAACGGTTTGTTTGGCGTTCCACGGTAGAGGCTTCTCTAACTGCGGTACCGAGACACATCACAATATCCTGTATTTCTTGGGCGGAAAAAGGCAGTGGTTCGCCCCGCAGGTGGGCTTTAATTTGGAAGTGAGTCAGCAAGTCGGTATAGCGGCGGATCGGGGAAGTAACTTGAGTGTAGGATTCCAAACCTAAACCTGCGTGGCGTCCGGGGGTCAGACCCATTTCGCTGCGGGGCATACAGCGACGTACAGCGCAAGCGCGGGCTGGGCCAGCGGGCACGGCCAGCAGTTCTTCCTCTGGGGGGAGTTCCGGCTGCGGCTGATAGCGGTAGGGTATGGGCAGGCTGTGAGTTTGACCGTAGCGGGCGGCGACTTCGCCAGCTAAAATCATCATTTCTGCTACTAGCAATCTGGCTGTGGAGTCGTCGATGACGTGGATTTTGATTTCGTCGCCGTGGACTTTGATGACGGATTCGGGCATGAAAATGCTGATGGCGCCTTGGGCTTCGCGCCATTTTTGACGCAGTTTGGCCGCCGAGGCGATCGCGCTTATTTCCGGTTCTGCTTCAATTCCCAACTCCAGCATTTCGTCTACGTCATCGTAGGTTAAGCGATAGGTGGGTTTGATCTTGCTGATATGGATGCTGTAATCTTGGGCCGCGCCGATTTCATCTAAGGTGACACTAAAGCTGAGGGCGCTGCACTCTTTACCTTGAATTAAACTCATCGGCCCGGTTGCCAAAGCTGGGGGAAACATGGGGATCATGCCCGTGGGCAGATACACTGTAGTGGTGCGCTTTCTGGCTTCGAGGTCGAGTTCGTCTCCGGGGGAAAGCAAGCGGGTCGGATCTGCTATGTGTATCCACAGACGCTGCTGGCCGTTTTCGAGGAATTCTAGGCTGAGTCCGTCGTCGATTTCCGTAGTGCTTTCGTCGTCGATCGTGTAAACCTTGAGGTGAGTTAAATCGAGACGATCTGTGTCTGAGTCGGTTGAGGGTTCTTCTAGGCAGCTTTGCGCTACTTCTAATACCTTTGCCGATAGTTGTAGGGGAATTTGGCTTCGCCGCAAAAACAGGTTTTCGTGGGGACTCCACAGGCCGAGATCGACTAGGAGTTGAAATGCTGCTTCGGGGTTTTCGGGACGTTGTAAGCTGGCTAAAGTTTCTAAGGCCGGCGTGCGGTGAGTTGCTTCTTCTCCGAGGGTAGCAAAGCGTTCTAGGGCATCGAGGCGAGTTCGATCGCTAGTTGCCCAATCTACATTATTTTCCCCAGCCAGCCGCCGTTTAACTCGATCCCAAAATCCTTGGGATTCTTGGTGTCGGTGCTGTTCTACTTCTTGCTGGTGTTTGATTTCGGCTACTTGGGCAACTGGTCGCGGTTCGTAGCGATCGCCCTTTTGTTTAAAATACAGTTTATCTGTGGACAGCAAACAATAAGCTGCATAACATTGCGCCGGAGTGCGATCGGAAAATAGCAGCATAGCCAGGGCTTCTGGATCTGTATTTTCTCCGTCGCCCACTAGAAGTTCCCAAGCTACTTCTAGACTCGACGGATCTGAGTAAGCTTCTACTTCTTTAAGAAATTTGGAAATGTCGGAGGGTTTGTAAGTTTCTCCGACTGCTTCATAGCTGATTTGTTTTGGCGGAATGCTGTGCGGTTGACCGTTTTCGTCTACCACTACCCAGTTTTTCTTGCCGTCAGGGCGATCGGCAACGGCCAGGCGGCGGTCGCCGTGCACTCTAAATTCTACTAACGTTCCCTTCTCCACTTGCCCGCTTTATTTTTGAGATTTTGGATTTTTACAGTTGCCACTTATCGAGTTTCTTTGCTTCCGATTTTAGATTTTGGATGTTTACATTTTTTAAATCAATTGTCAAAACTAACATCTAAAAAGTTCTGCTTTTTGTGCTTTAATTTTTAACTTTTGAGATTTTGATTAAGACTTACGCACCAGCGACTCAATACCAAATATTGCCAGCTATTAGCTACCATCGCTTGCGACAAAAAGACGTTGTTTTCGCGTAAGTCCTATTTTTGTCCAAAATCTAAAATCTAAAATCCAAAATCCAATTAGCCTTCTTGGTTTACGAAGGGCATCAAAGCTACAATTCTTGCTCTTTTGATGCTGCGGGTCAGGTCGCGCTGTTGTTTTGCCGTCAAACCGGTAATCCGGCGGGGCAAGATTTTACCGCGTTCTGTGACGTATTTTTTGAGCAAATCGACATCTTTATAGTCGATCGGGTCTCCTGGTTTGATTGGCGAAACGCGCCGGCGAAAGTAAGTCATGGTTCTTTGGTAATTGGTAATCTGTCATTGGTCATTGGTCATTGGTCATTGGTAATCGGTCATTGGTCATTGGTAATTGGCAATCGGTAATCAGTAATTCTTAAAAGATTCTTAAATGACTGCGATAGTAGAAACTATTAGCCATTAATCCTTAAATACTACTCATTCCCCATGCCCCATGCCCCATTCCCCATGCCCCATGCCCCATTCCCTACTTGATCTCTTTGTGAGTAGTGTGCTTGTTGCAGTGGGGGCAGAACTTTTTGAGTTCTAGCCGTGCCGTCGTGTTGCGACGGTTCTTGGTCGTGGTGTACCGAGACACGCCTTTGGAGCGTTTGCTCGCGTTTGTTCGGCACTCAGTACACTCTAGGGTAATTATGATGCGGACGCCTTTAGCCATAATTCTAAATAAATTTCGACTAATTTAAACACAATTTATTATCGTCTCACATTTGTCTGCACTTGGTCAAGCAATCTTCTAACTTTGATGTCGAGGGAGTAGCCGCGCTTGGTTCCGATGACGATCGTCCTACCGAGTCGATCGTGAAAAGCTTGGGGAAACCTTTCTGCGTCGGTGAAAGCAACGCTACAGTCGATCGCCAGTGGTAACATCAGCAGCAAGACGCCCGCGTTAGTGGAGGTGAGCCCACCTACACCTGCGAAGGCTAGGGCGGCGCAAAAGCCCAGCAATGCCTCGCGCTTGCACAATTCTTGCACTCCGGGAGTCCGTTGGAATCTAGGATCGAAAATTTTCATGTCCAGGGCCCAGCGCCCGAGACTTTGACCTTGGTTTTTCCTGACGATGGCTACGCGCATTATCATCCACAGCAGGACAAAAAGAAAGGTTTGGGCGATCGGATTGGTGCCGAGAATCAAACTGGGTATCCAAACGGCGATCGCATCGATGCAGAAGGCACCGGCGCGGCGATCGAGTGATACTTTGGGCAAGAGGGGAACTAGGTCGGAACTCATAGGCCAAAAAAAGAATTACTTTGAAATGGGTAAGTCCTATTTCTATCGTAATCGAAATCAAGGGGCTTGAAGCCGTAGGGCATAAAGTCAAGGCGCAGCTACATATTAATAAACCTCATCATGGCTTTCAATATCAACTAAGAGAATCACCATTTCTAACAATTCCTCATCTTCAGAAAAATTAAAAATTATTCTGCAATCATATGCAACAGAACAAGACCATAATCCGGCTAAGTCCCCTCCTAACTTCTGAGACTTCAAAGATGGCGTAAATGGATCATCTGCCAGTAGCTTTAACACCTTAGTAATTTGATCCTTTAATTGTGGATTTTTCTGTACGATCTTCCTAAAAGATCGATTAAATCCACTACTCCAGACAACTTCCATCATCATCTCCTAGTAAATCTGCGATCAAATCATCAACACTTCCTCTCTTTGCTGTCCCATTCTTAAAAGCTTCCATCACTTCCTGAGCATTAGCCAAAATTTCATCCCTCCGATTTTCAATCCGTCGCTTGCGGATTAGCTCAAACAACTGATCCTGATCTTCTATTGATAAACTTTCGACCTGAGCAATAATTTCTTGTACAGTCATCATACAGCCTCCTTTAAACTAAAATCAACGAAATATTTCGCCTCCACCAAAACCCAATCCTTAATCAAACGGCTTAATCCTTATTCCGTTATAATCCACCAAAAGGTCAATATCACTACTCTCATCGACAACACCCCGCGCCACCGAACCAAACACCCGTACATTAAACGCCCCATGTCGCAGCGCCACCGCCAGGATATCCTCGCCCTTGGACTTTAATAACTATTGTAACTTCAGCATAGGATTTCCTCAAGCATCAATTTAATTTGAAACTTTACAGGCTTACAGATCCATTCGTGGAAGCCCCGCGCGTTCACATCAGGAGTGTCAAAAAAGCCCTTAATATAATTATATAGCAACTGCCAAGACTGTTAGGATATTCTTAATCACTGAAAATCTTGCCCGGAAATCCCAAGCTCAAAACTTAAACTTTTCCTCAAAAACTGTGTCATGTCTCCAAATGTGCGATCGCCCCGTCCCAAATCCCCGCTGAAGCAAGTGTTAATCAGACTTGTCCTCGCCGTAATTGCTGCTGTTATCGCGTTCAACATTCCTCACTCCTTAATTCCCGTGTTTAAAGAACCTGTATCCGAAGCATCGCCGCCGCCCGAAATCCAAAACGTGCTCGCCGGGAAGCGCATAATTGTGACTGTGGGGGACAGCATCACCGAAGCGGCGAAATACCCAGGAGGTTACGTTTGGCTGCTGCAACGCTATCTAAATGCCCTGTATCCCGATCGCAAAATCGAGATCGTCAACGCGGGAATCTCCGGTAACAAGGCGAGTGATATGCAGGCGCGTTTTCAGAAAGATGCGATCGACAAAAAGCCAGATTTAGTCACGATCAACGCCGGAGTTAACGACGTTTGGCACGCTTTTTTCGACTTCAAAAACCTGCAATTTCATCCGCAAGGCAACCTAGCTGCGGGATTACCGCTGGCAGAATATATAGACAAAATAACTCAAATGGTACTGGCAGCAAAAGCCGCAGGAATTCGAGTCGTGCTGCTTTCTCCTACTCCCATCCGCGAGATTCTCGACGGCCCAGAAAATCGCAGGTTGCAAGAATATGTTGTGGCGATGCGAGAAATTGCCAAGCAAAATCAGTGCTTGTTTATCGATTTGAATGCGCCTTTTCGGGAAGTTATCGGCACCTATCAAAAACACGCCGGAAAAACTCTAAATTTGTTAGCAGCCGATGGAGTTCACCCGAATCCGTCGGGATATCGAATCATTGCTTTTACTATATTGCGCGGTTTGGGAGTACCCGCTAAGGATATTGAAAATTTGCAGGTGAAAAATTGAGCAGAAGGAAGAAGAAAGAAGGAAGAAGGAAGGAAGAAGGAAGAAGGAAAGAAGTAGCTGTAGGGTGTGTCGCCCTTAACAATCTCTAAATTTGACAGACAATCTCACAGCGACGCACCTGACAAAGAGGGTTGAGGAAACAAGCCGTAGTCATTAGTATTTGTAGGGTGCGTCGCCATAAAAAATCCCTAAATCCAATCGACAATCTCACAGCGACGCACCTGATACTTAGGGTGCATGGAAACAAGTCATTTTTTTTCGCAGCCATATTTTTCATAAATGGTATTAATCATCAAGCGGCGGATGATAGCGCTTCAACCAACAGCTACCGATGATCACCAACGCTACCACAACAATCATTTCCGTCCAAAAAAATGACAGGAAATCGCTAGCAGTTCCCACTGGCGGAACTCCCGGTTGAGAGTTGCGAATGCCGGGAAAAGCAAACAGCATCACACCTGTCCAACTCAACATTCCGACTTCCGGCAACTTGCCAGATTTCATCACCTTTAATGCTAGCAACAGCGCCATGATTGACAGCACCCACATGATCACAATAATCACCAAGGAAAAGAATTTTACCGGAATCGATCGCGTGGCTGAAACATCGATATAAATAAATATAGATGAATTCTCTTCCATCGGCTTATAACTGATATCGAAGCCGGGAACATCGGCATTAAATTTAAATTCCAGCGGCACAGGATTTAGTTGGAAGGGAGCAAACTGTTTGCCAATTGAAGCCAGCGGGTCAATTGAAATAGCTACTTTAGCAATGTGCGTGTCAAACGGATAATTGTTGATTTTTCCCTTGACTAAGTTAAACTTTAATGCCGGGACAATCATCGGTTTGCCTTCTTTAAAGCTAATTTCCGAATCCTCGATATTGGCACCGTTAACTGTCATTAATAAATCTTGAGCCGGGTAAGTAGGCCCTTTTTTATAAATACCTTTAAGCTCGAACTGCAAGCGGGTTTCTAATTCGTTTTTAATCGGGTCTACGCCAATTACGGTCATTTTGACCTCAACCAAGCCTTTGGGGGCTACAGCGGTATCTGGAGAGGGGCTGTAAGGCTCTTGGGCATTAGCATTGTGAGAGTAAATAGATAAGATAATTGCCAAACTTACGGCGAGGCTGCAAATTAAAATAAGTATTTTTTTGATATTTGATTTGTTGACAGTTTGCATTAATTAGGGATATTTTATGTATTGACTTGTTGTTAGTATTCCCCGCAATACAAAAGGTTCGTAGTGAGGACTTTAGTCCTCTGACGGATGCGGACTAAAGTCCTCACTACAAACCTATTTTATCTTAGTTCTCGGGAAGCAGTACGTTTGGTGTAAAGCTGCCGTGCAAACCGTAGGGAATGTGCTGTTTTAAATGCAGGCGCGCTAGGGGGCCTTTGGTGATGTCGCGGGCATCTAGAATCGCTAAGGTCGATCGATGATTAGCCGCATCATACATCAAAACCAGCAGCCAACCGTCATCTTCAGCCCTTGCAGCCTCAGGCGAGACGGCTGAATCACGGGGAACAAAAACTGGTTCACCAGCAAAGCCGCGCGGCGCGACACTCCAAACTTGCCTTTCACCCGTGTGGAAATCTATTTTAAGAATAGCTTGCAAAGGAGCATTCCCAGTGGCAGAGTCAGCGGCGCCGATATAAAGATATCGGTAAGGTTGTCCGACATTATTCGGATGCAAAGTCGGAAACTCGCAGCAACGAGTTTCCACAACTTGATGCTGCACGGTTTTGTCTTGCAGATTTAACTTGAACCGCCACAACTCGCCCGCTGGAATGGTGTCAAAATCAATCTCCAGAAAATCGCCGTCATGTTCGACAGTGGGAAATGATTCGTAGCAAACTGAATCTACAAAAACTTCGCCGTTTTCTTCCCAGGCGTTGCAGTGGTGGAACACAAAACAAGGTTCGGTTTCTAATATTTTTACCTCGTCAGTGCCGTTGCGCGGAATTAAAATTGCTTGGGTGGGCTTGTTTGGCGAAAATTTAATGCACTGCGCTGCACTCCGAAATCCTAATAGGAAAAGTAGGGGATTGAAGCTGACAGGATTTTGGAAGAATATGCAGTAATTCTCGGTAATTACCATGTCGTGTAGGAAGGCAAAACCCGGGATTGCATGGGCGTGTTTCTGCAATAGTTTGCCAGTTTCGTCGAGTTCGTAAATCGTGATTGTACTTGACAAACCGGGCTTGACGGAAAAGTTGATTAATCTGTCTCCTTTGCCATTTTTCCCTTTTTCAATTCTGGGGTGGGCGGCGAAGGCTTCACCGGGTTGTAAGATGCCGTCTAGGGTGTCTAATCCGAGGGTTTCTAGGCTGCGGGGGTCGAGTCTGTAGGGCTGTGCTGCTTCCCAGAGTGCTAGCAGTTTGTCGCCCCAATAAATGATGTTGGTGTTGGCGATGTTTTTGATTTTGACATCAAAGATGTTGGCCAGCCAGCCTCCGGGTTTCTGTGTGCCGAATACGCCTCGGTGCAGGATTTTTCCGGCTTTTTGTTCGGCGAGGTAGCCTTCGGTGTGTACGAATCGGTTGCGGAAGTGGGCGCGTTTTTGGGAAATTGCGATCGCACAAATCATGCCGTCGCCGTCAAAGGGGTGGTGGATGCGCGATCCGTTGACATCCAATAATCCGGGCCCGTTACGAAAGAATGTGCCTTGTAAGCCTTCTGGGATCTCGCCTTCGATGTTGTCAATCCAGTAGTCGGCTTCGTTGGGTTGGGATTCGTAGCCACGCTGCCAGTCTTTGCGATCGTATGATAAGTTTGGGGCTACTGTTTTGGCTGGGGAAGTTTGTAAGTTTTGCATTGGTAGAATAAGCTTTTATTGATTTAACCGCAGAGGGCGCAGAGAGCGCAGAGAGAAAGAAAGAAATAAAGGAGAGAAAAATAGCAGAAAGAAAACTATCAAGATATTCGCAGTCTATTTTCTTCCTTCTTCCTTCTTCCTTCTTCCTTCTTCTTTCTTCCTTCATTTGCTTTCTACGGTGCGGGTTTCGGGAATTGATGTTGGCACTAAGTCGGGAAAGTATTCGGGCATGAAATGTTGTCCGCCCGGTTTTGCACAGCCCAGTTCGGGTTCTAATACTGGGAGAGATTGTTGGTAGTTTGGATCGCCGCTTTCTGTGCTTTCTGCCGGGAGCCAGTTTAAGAAGGGGAGGGGTAGCAGTGTGGAGAGGTTGGCGATGACTACTAGCAGCCAGAGGTTGTCGAAATTGCGATCGGTAATTCCGAGCCAGTGTGTCAAAATTGCACCGCCTTCGTAGGAAATAATTCCTGCTAAATTGGTGACAGACATCAGCACTGCAAATAAGGTTGCTTCGACGCCTGGAGGACACAACCGCGCTGATAGTACCAGCACGGGCATATAGGCAATTTGTCCGATTACTGTCAGGATCAGGCTGTCTCCGATGCTGAACCATTGGTCGTCAATTCCTAATGCTCGGTTGGCATGAGTTACTAATAATAATGTAGTCATGCCCAAGGCACTTGCAATGACTGTTGACCAGCCGAAAATGACTCGAAATGGAATTGCTTTGAGGTAGCGCTGAAACAGCCAAATGCCAACGAGGGCGGCTATGCTGGTGACGAGGCGCACTCGTCCGAGAAATTCTGGCTGAAAGCCTAATTCGTTGGTGCTAAAAAAGAAGAAGGCGGAGTCCGAGCTTGGTGTGGATTGCCACAGAAATAGAAAGGCGGTGGGCAACCAAATTGTTTTTTCGGCAACAGCTTGCCGCAGTTGTTTGAGTTGGTCTTTTACTGTTTCAAAGTCGGTTCTTTTGTTGACTTTTTCTTCGGTAATTAACCAGGCTGTTGTTGATACGATTAGCGGGAAAGATGCAGTGATTAAAAAGATGGTGTGGGTGCTGAAGTGTTGCAGCAGGGAACCGCTGAGGTAAGCGGTAATTAGTCCGCCAATGGCTGATGCGCCCCAAGACAAGGATTGCAGGGAACCGGCGTCGCTAACTGTTTCCTTTCTCGCTCTTTCTACTACTAGGGAGTCGGCGATTACGTCGCTGACGGCTAGTGAAACGGAACTTAGGGCGATCGCCCCTGTGGCCGCTAAGGGCGTGTGTACGACTGTGGCCATCCCCACCCATGCTGCCGTTCCCAACAGCCCCGAGAGGACGATATAAGGCCGTCTGCGGTAGCCGAATATGGGCAACCCGTCGGACATGAAGCCGAACAAGGGTTTGATAATCCAAGGTATGGCGACGACGCCCAGCATGGCTGAGACTTCGGCGGGAGTCATGCCGAGTTCGTCTTTGAGGAAGAAGCTGACGGCTAAGCGGGCTAGTCCGAGGATGCCTTGGACGAAATAAATCAGTAAGATGGCTATGAGTTCCGGGGTTGGCTCATTCCCGAAGAATACTTTTTCTTTTAAGGATTCTTTGAGTTTGCTGGCGCCAGAGGGGGAAAGGAGCATTTGAGCAATATTTCTTAATGAATCTCAATATTTATAACACATTCTTAATGAATTGACAGTTGACGGTTGTGACGGTTGTCAGTTGACGGTTGACAGAAGTCCAAGGGAAGCAAGGGTTTCAGCAATTAGCACTTGGACGATCGCCAGGAGAGCTTGCTACGATTGTAATTAATCTGAATTTAAGGATTTTTTGTATCAATGAAAGCAGAAATCAGAATTTTCTCTCTGGCAGTAACTTGGATTTTAGGAGCGGGGGCTCATTTAGCCTTGGCTTTACCTGTTGCCAATCAGCAAGGAGATTATACGGGGCTGCTGGCGAGACAGCGGGGCAACAGGCAGGTGAATTGGGTGGTTGTTGACTCGGATTCTCAAGGGTTAAATTGCCGGATGGCTCAGCGATTTAGATCTGTTTCTGTAGATGCTCTTGATGCACCAGATGAGTTATTTGAAAAAAATAAACATAATGTTTCGCAGTGGCCTGTGGTGACCACTTTTCGGCGGGGACAGCGCTTGCAAGCGGTGACTGGAAATAATGCTAATCAAATTATGATTGCTGACTCTCAGGGTAAGCCTTGGTTGCCGATTTCCACGGATAAGGGTAATTGTTTTGTGCGGGCGAACAGCCGTTTTGTTAAACCGATTCGTGAAAATCCTACTACTTTGAAACCTTTGGAATAGAGAAATGAACCGCGAAGGCGCGAAAAACGCGAAGGAAGAGAAAGAAGAGAAGGAGTTTTGTATGATTATTCATCCTAATAATGTCCCAGAAAGTACAGGCTCAAATTATCCTCAGCAATTTAAATCTGCTGTTGCGGGAAGAGTTAAAAAACGCTTGGGTGATGCTGCGGGTTTGCAGAATTTTGGGGTAAATTTGGTGAGGTTGGCGCCGGGAAGTTGCTCTGCTCTTCGACATTGGCACTCTCGTCAAGATGAGTTAGTCTATGTTCTGGAAGGGGAAGTTACTCTGATTACAAATTTGGGTGAGCAATTGCTAAAATCGGGTATGGCGGCAGGTTTTCCGGCTGGAGATGCTGACGGGCATCATTTGGTGAATCGCTCGAATGCTGATGTTGTTTATCTGGAAATTGGCGATCGCACTCCTGATGATTCAGCAAGTTATCCCGATGATGACTTAATCGCGAAAGCGGGCGATAATGGTTGGATTTTTACGCATAAAAACGGCGAGATTTACTAAATATCAAGGGTTATTAGCCCCCTTCAGGTGCGGGCGGATTGTTTTTATGGAGAGGTTTAAATCCCCGTCTTAAAAACCTCGCACTCATCTGTCAACTGTCAACTGTCAACTGTCAACTGTCAACTGTTTATGAGTCAAGTTAATCTTTGGAGTTCTGCGGAACACGCTTTGTGGTATCTTGCTAAGGCTGATGGTATTCCTCACCGCACTGAGGGTGAGGCGGTTTTGTTGGAGGAAGTGCCGAAAGATGTCAAGCGGATTCTGGATGTGGGTACGGGTGATGGGCGGTTGTTGGGTTTGCTGAAGTGCGATCGCCCGAATGTTGCATCTGTGGCGATCGACTTTTCGCCAACTATGCTGGAAAAAGCCCGCATTCGCTTTGCTGATGACAATACTGTCACGGTAATCGAGCACAATTTTGACGCACCTCTGCCGGATTTGGGCAAGTTTGATGCGATCGTTTCTAGTTTTGCCATCCATCACGTAGAGGACGATCGCAAACGTTCGCTTTACGCCGAGATTTTCGAGCTTTTGGAACCCGGAGGCATTTTTTGCAATTTGGAGCACGTAGCGTCCCCAACAGAGGCTTTGCATGAGAAGTTTCGAGAGGCACTGGGTATCAGCAAAGAGGGTGAAGATCCTTCTAATAAATTGCTGGATGTGGAAACACAACTGCGCTGGTTTAGAGAAATTGGTTTTGACAATGCAGACTGTTATTGGAAGTGGCGGGAACTCGCTTTATTAATTGGGGTGAAACCAATCGCATCGCAATAATATTAGTTCGATAGTAAGGCGTGCATCTGCAAGCAAATATGCGTGTAGGGGCGAAGCATGACCGCAATCAATATGAGATTATAACTAATAACTTATATGCGGTCATGCTTCGCCCTCTTCAAAAACCAGATGCACCCGACTGTTCGGACTTTAGTCCTCTAAATCTGCGGACTAAAGTCCTCACTACAAACCGTTTTTGTCGCTCGAAGTCGAGACTCGCTGTGTCTGATAATGAACCTGCACCGCATTTGCACCTCCTTTCTAGCTTTGAATTGGGATGGAATGGTTTGAATCTGATTTATGAGCTAGAACCTGCTGACGAAATGCCGGAAACTGATTTAGAACACCACTTTATTCTCATCGCTGAAAATGATTTTCGGGCGAGTTTTATGTTGAATGGAAGTTTGCAAGAGGTAGATTACGCCAGCGGCGATATTGCGATTATTCCTGCTACTCAAACTATTCCGAGAACATTTGTCGATCGCGAAGTTCCATTAATTGAGCTGTTTCTCGCCCCTGAAATGCTGGCGCGCGCTGCTTTTGACTCTGTGGATGCAGATAAAATTGAGTTGGTGCCGCAGTTGCATCTACGCGATCCGTTAATTCAGCATATGGCGCTGGCTTTGAAGCAAGAATTAGCAGCCGGAGGCGCAGACAGTCGCCTGTATGCAGAGTCAATGGCAACAGCGCTTGCTGTGCATTTGCTGAGGCGTTATTGTTCTTTTACTCCTGAAATTAAAAACTATACGGGCGGGTTGTGCAAGTATCAACTAAGGCAAGTATTCAATTATATTGAGCAAAATTTGGATGGTAATTTGAGTTTGGAAAATCTGAGCAGTGCTGTGCAGATTAGTCCGCATTATTTTGCAAGTTTGTTCAAGCAATCTACAGGATTTACACCCCATCAGTATGTGATGAAATGCCGCATTGAGAGAGCAAAGCAGTTGCTTCGGCTGCGGGAGTTGACACTTGTAGAAATCTGCCACCAAGTCGGATTTCAAAGTCAAAGTCATTTTACCAGAGTGTTTCGCCAACAGGTTAAAACTACTCCAAAGGCTTATAGAGATGCGCTTTGAAGGTTGGGAAGATTAGGACATTTTTGGGAAGATTTGGCAAGACAGCGGCCACGGGCGATCGCTAAATTTAGTATGTACTGAGTTCGTGTCCTGTTAATTACTGGCAATCATAAGGTTTGGTTCGTAGTGAGGACTTTAGCCCTCTCTTTGATGCGGACTAAAGTCCTCACTACGAACCAATTTTTTCATGGTGTTCGATCGGACAGGATATGAGAATTTATTGTAAGGATTCATCACGGATGAAAGGTAGTAAATTTGCTGTGGAAGGATGGAGCATTGTTGGTTTTTCGGCGCTGACAATTGGGATTATGCTTGCTGTGATTTGGCTGATTTACGGTGTTGATGAGACAGCGATGCGGTTGGCGATTCGAGCAACTGCTCGTACTTCGTGTATCTTATTTCTATGTGCTTTTGTGGCTTCGTCACTTCGCAGGCTGTGGCCCAATATATTTACACAGTGGCTGTTAAAAAATCGCCGCTATTTGGGGCTATCGATGGCTGTGTCGCATACGTATCACGCGATCGCCTGGACTGGCTTGTGGTGGGCCACTTCTGGCGCGTCGCCCGGGTTTGACCCTCTGGGGATCTTGGGCTACGTGTTCCTGTTTGCAATGACTGTAACATCTTTTGAGCGATCGGCAGCATGGATCGGTCAACGGGCCTGGAAGATTCTACACAATGCTGGAATGCACTATTTCTGGCTGGCTTTTACCTTTGAATTCGGTATCAAGATTGTTAAATCGGCGATCGTATATTTACCTTTGACAGTGTTGCTAGTTGCAGCAATGATGCTCCGCTTAGTTGCTCCGAGAATACAGAGAAAATTAGTTGGTTAGGACTTCGATCATCTCCTGTATCCTTTAATAAAACTGGTTCGTAGTGAGGACTTTAGTCCTGATTTTTGAGGACTGAAGTCCTCACTAAGAACCAGTTTCATCTGCTTGGTGTGTTAGTCCTGTGAATTAAATTAAATCCGGTACTTTAGGTTTAATTCGCCGCTCGTACCAGTTCATTAACGGGGTGGCGCTAATGCCGTGCACAATCACAGAAATTACGATCGTAGTAAAAGTAATCCAGGCAATTTTCTCGGCAGTTTCGCCTTTCAAACCGTGACCGAAAGCATAGGTAAGATAATAGATTGAACCGACGCCGCGAATGCCGAACCAACCGCAGAGCCAGCGACTGGCGGGATGCAAGCGACTGCCAATCGTACTAATCCAAGCTCCCACAGGCCGAATCAAAAAGATTAACAATCCAGCTATTAAAAGGGCGTAGCTTCCATGTGCAACGAGAGCTTCTAGGCGCAACATGGAACCCAATATTAAAATTGTTCCTACTTCCATTAACTTTTCTATGCGCTCAGTAAAGTGCAGTTGGGAAAGCGGTTTTTCGGGGTCGCGGTAACTGCGCTGCACTACAATTCCTGCTACAAAAACTGCGAGGAATCCGTAGCCGTTGACTACTTCGGTGAGGGAATATGTGAGCAGAATTGTGCTGAGAGCGATGAAATCTTCCATTAGTTCGTCGGCGGGCCTGTAGCGTTGCAATCGGCGATCGATCCAAGTGACGGCTTTGGCTACTAAAATGCCCATCACGATACCTGCGGAACCCGCCCAAAGCAAGTCAACTGCCACCCACTGCGAAAACCAGTTCGGCCAGTTGTTATCTTTTAGCGCATAAATGCCGAAATAAACAAAGGGAAAAGCTAAAGCATCGTTCAAACCGCCTTCCGATGTTAAGCCAAAACGCAATTCATCGCGATCTTCTATATCAGCTATCTGAACTTCTGAGGCTAAAACTGGATCTGTGGGTGCCAGAATTGCTCCTAGTAAAATGGCAGGGCCCCAATCTAATTTCACAAACCAATGAGCGATCGCAGCAACAGCAAAAATCGAAATCGGCATTAAAAAACCGAGCAGCCGCGCGGTGGAATTCCAGGCCCAAAGTTGTAGCGGGCGATTCATTTTTAAGCCGCAACTAAACAGAGACACAATAACTACAAATTCTGTGAGTCTTTCTAAAAATTGAGCATCGGGGCGCAATTCAACCAGCTTGACGCCGTAGGGCCCCAATCCGATACCGACAATTAGATAAATTAAGGCATAAGATACCGGCAATCGCGAAATCCATCCGGAGCCCAAGGTGACGGTGAGCAGGAGGATGCCAATCACTAGCAAATTTAGAATGTAATGATCTACCATAGCGATCGCACTTTTAATCAGCTTTAACAAGTGCAATCTTGACAGATAAAAGCTTCTGGCACATCCGCCACCAGCTAGAGTCTGCTATCCTCCGAAAGTTATATTTATGAGTTATTAGTTATGAGTTATTAGTTATTAGAAACAACAACAAACACCAAACCTAAGACAAATAACTAATGCCCTATGCCCTATGCCCTATGCCCCATGCCCCATGCCCAATAACTACCGACTTTTTTCCGTAGAGATGATGTGCAAATCTACGTGTTTGAGCGATCGCACTAACTGTTGAGTCAAAGAACCCCGAAACAGCAATTTCCAGCGTGATTGCTGGCTTTCGCCGATCACAATTTGAGTAATCCGATACTGTTTAGCTACCTCAGAAATTGCTTGTGCGATATTCGGACTTTCCACCCGCAGAAATTGGCCGTTAAATTCTTGGCAAAGCTTCTGGCAAGTTTCAACGTGCAAGCTTTCGGATTTTGTTAAGAAGCGATCGGGAGCATCCACAAACAAAGCATAAAATGGGGCATTCATGTAGTTCGCCAGCCTTGCACCCCGCCGCAGCAGTTGCAAGGAATTAGGAAAAGTCGATACGCATACTAAAACTCGTTCGTGAATGTTGCAAGATTGACCTTTTAAAGTTGCTGCATCGTCTTCAACACTATCTGCTACCTCCCGCAGCGCCAGTTCTCGCAATGCGATTAAATGACGGCGCTGGAAAAAGTTTTTTAAAGATTGTTCTATTTTTTCAGGAGCGTAGATTTTGCCTTCTCGCAACCGTTCTTCTAAGGTTTCGGGCGTGACATCAATAACGACTATTTCGTCAGCTTCTTCGAGAATGCGATCGGGTACTCGCTCTCGCACTACAACTCCCGTAATTCTCGCTACTAAATCGTTGAGACTTTCTATGTGTTGAATGTTGAGGGTAGAGAAAACATCTATCCCTGCTTTCAGAATTTCTTCGACATCTTGATATCGTTTTTCTCGCAGAGAACCGGGAACGTTTGTATGAGCCAGTTCGTCTACTAATGCTAGTTGAGGGCGGCGTACTATTAGGGCTTCAGTATCCATTTCGGTAAGTGCTTTTTCGCCGTGCAGCATTTCTTTTCGCGGGACTATTTCTAGTCCTTCGCCTTTAGCTGCTGTCTCTTTCCGCCCGTGAGTTTCTAACAGTCCAACGGCGACATCAATGCCTTCAGATTTGAGTCTGTGCCCTTCTTCCAGCATTCGGAAAGTTTTGCCGACACCGGGGGCCATTCCGATAAAGATTTTGTGCTTTCCCCGGCGGTGAGGGCGATCGTAACCGCGATTTGGTTGGGCGTAAATTGCGTCGGAATTGTTACTGAGTTCGCTAGAGTGAATCATCGCAGTTGGCAGTTGACAGTTGACAGTTGACAGTTGGCAGTTGGCAGTTGGCAGTTGATAGTTGACAGTTGACGGTTGACGGTTGACAGTCAATTACCGATTACCAATGACTACTAAGAGGGCGGGCATGGGGCACCGCCCCTACCTGACTAATGACTAATGACTAATGACTATTCACTACTGACTGCTGACTACTGACCACAGAGTATTATAAACCGTCGAGAGCCACATTTAGTTTGAGGACGTTAACTCCCGGTTCGCCGAAAATACCGAGAAATCTGCTATCTGTATTTTTGGCTACTAACATTTCGACTTGATTGAGATTGACCGATCGCACTTTTGCTACCCGTTCAATTTGCGATCGAGCTGATTCTACGCTAATGTGCGGGTCGAGGCTAGAACCGGAAGTGTAAACTAAATCCGCAGTCGGTTTGATACCAACTAAATTGAGGCGAGCCAACTCAACTTCTACCCCCTGAAAACCATCTTTTTCATTACCTCGCTTCACCAGATCCGAGTTGCTAGGAGCAAGATTGCTCGCTCCCGAAACGCCCGTTCTCTGACTTAAATTTTCTGCCTTTGTGGGGTCGTAATCTATTGCCGCAAAGCTGCTGTAATTTGTGGTACTGGGGCGACCCCAAAAATATTTATCCGAGCCGAAAGACTGACCGATTAACGATGAGCCGACTACAACTCCTTGGTTGGTAATTAAACTGCCGTTTGCTTGGGAATTGAAAGCAAGTTGACCGATTGCGAGCAGGATTAAGGGATAAATAATCGCTGTGATTCCCCACAAAACTAAAGTAACGCGAATAGCTCTGATTAATTCTCTCATACATGACCTCAATGAAGGAAGTTCGGCAACGGATTGTGTAACGGATTGTGTAACGGATGTCATGAAAAACTGGATGCCCGAAACCGGATTTTTGCGAAAATATTTGGTTTAGCCGCCAGATTCGGTAAAAAAACCGGTTTCTAAGGTTGACAATGGAAATGCCTAAAATCTTTCTGGCTGAAAAATCACGACAAACAAATAAACTGCTAGCCCAATAATTACTAAACCCAAAAGACTTAAACCCCACGCCGCTTTTTTGGTCAAACCTTCATCCGCAGCCGCATAAACCGCGGGTGCAATTATCAAGTTAAAGCACATTACCAGAAATAGCTGCACCGGGATTGGGTGGCGCGATCGCAGCATTTTCGCTAACTCAATTGTTTCTTGAAAGTCTCTGGGTAAAACATCATTCAGCAAATCATTCCGTTTCATGAATTCTCCTTTGTTGGGAACTAAATATCTGTCTTTCTCTTAGATTTTTTGTGGGAAAATCGAGGCATAGCCTCTGGATATGCGTTCCCAGGCAGAGCCGGGAAGAGTCATCCGTTACATCCGCCCTGCGAATCGGTAGTCGAAGTTTTTTATGCTAACCCGATCGCAGCAATGAAAACATCGATAATTTTGATGGCGATAAACGGCGCAACTGCTCCGCCCAATCCGTAGATTAAAATGTTCCGCTGCAACAGTTGATTGGCACTTAGTGGTCTAAATTTGACACCAGTTAGTGCCAGGGGAATCAAAGCGGGAATAATCAAAGCATTGTAAACTAATGCTGACAAAACCGCCGATTGACCGCTGGCTAAACCCATGATGTTTAAAGCGCCGACGGGAGCAAACATTGCGGGAATAATTGCGAAGTATTTGGCGATGTCGTTGGCTAGCGAAAACGTAGTCAGCGCGCCGCGAGTAATTAGCAATTGTTTGCCAATTGTCACTAAGTCAATCAGTTTTGTGGGGTCAGAATCTAAGTCCACCATGTTTGCAGCTTCCTTCGCCGCTTGGGTTCCGGAATTCATCGCCAAACCTACGTTTGCTTGGGCTAGGGCGGGTGCGTCGTTGGTTCCGTCTCCCGTCATTGCTACTAATTTACCTTCGGCTTGTTGCTTGCGAATTACTTCGATTTTGTCTTCGGGAGTTGCTTCGGCGATGAAGTCGTCTACTCCGGCTTCGTCGGCAATTACTGATGCTGTAATTCGGTTATCTCCGGTGAGCATGATGGTGCGAATTCCCATTTTTCGCAGTTGGTCAAACCGATCGCGAATTCCGGGTTTAATCACATCTTTCAAATAGATAATTCCGTAGGTGTCGCTACCTTGACAAACGCCTAAGGGTGTGCCTCCCAATCGCGAAACTCGCTCGTAAGCTTCATCGAGATCCGGGCCGAAATTGCCGCCGCGCGATCGCACAAAACCTTTAACCGCATCCACCGCACCCTTGCGAACTTCCGTACCGTCGGGTAAGTCCGTACCAGACATCCGCGTTTTTGCGGAAAAATCAATGCCTTCAGATCCTTGGGAGTTGGTGCGATCGAACTCCACCTGTGCGCCCAAATTCTGAGCCAAACGGACGATCGACTTTCCCTCGGGAGTATCGTCAAAAACGCTCGCAGTCAGCGCTACCTGCGCCACTTCTTGCAGCGAATGACCGTTTACCGGGATGAACTCCTCGGCTAAACGGTTGCCCAGCGTAATCGTTCCCGTTTTGTCCAAAATCAGCGTATTCACGTCGCCGCAAGCCTCCACGGCCCGCCCAGAGGTCGCTATCACGTTAAATTGAGCGACGCGATCCATCCCCGCAATGCCGATCGCACTTAACAAACCGCCGATCGTTGTCGGAATCAGCGCCACCAACAGCGAAATCAGCGTCACCACACCCACAGGAGTTTTGACATAATTGCCCACGGGCGGAATCGTCGATACCACAATCAAAAACACCAAAGTCAGCACAGCCAGCAGCACTGTCAGCGCGATCTCGTTCGGCGTTTTCGAGCGTTCAGCGCCCTCCACCAACGCGATCATCCTGTCCAAAAACCCTTTACCGGGGTCGGCCATCACCCGCAGCGTCAGTTCGTCCGAAAGGATGCGCGTCCCGCCGGTAACGGAACTGGCGATGTCGGAACCCGGTTCCTTGAGCACGGGCGCCGATTCCCCGGTAATCGCCGATTCGTCTACGGATGCGACACCTGCGATCACTTCGCCGTCGGAAGGAATGACATCGCCTGCGATCACTTTAATTTGGTCGCCGCGTCTGAGAGATGTCGAACTAACTTCTTGAATTGAACCGTCTGGTAAGAGTTTGCGGGCTGTGGTATCTGCTTTTGTCGATCGCAGTGCATCCGCTTGCGCTTTCCCGCGCCCTTCGGCTACGGCTTCTGCAAAATTAGCAAATACTAAGGTGAAGAACAAAATAAACGTGACTAAACCGTTGAAAACTACCTGATTTTTGCCGGGAACCGGGCCGAACAGCGTGGGGTCGATCGTTAATAATGCAGTCACAATTGTGCCTACCCATACCACAAACATCACCGGGTTTTTCAGCATCACCCGAGGATCTAGTTTGATAAAAGCTTCTTTGAAAGCTCTTTGATAAAGGCCTTTAGTATTTGCTTTTGGCGTATGTTTGCGAGACTCGCGAGAGCCTCTGGAACGGGGATTTTTTGGGGAATCAGGGGTATTGGAAGTAGCCATAATTTGGAATTTTAATGAACCGCAGAGGACGCAGAGAACGCAGAGAAAGAGAATAGTGAGGTTGATGTTTTTAGCTATTGAGGTTGAGCAGTTGGTGTTGCTAAAGGTGTTGTGGGTGCAGTTACGGGTGCGGCTTCAAACTTGCCGCTGCTGATTTCATATCCTTCTGCGATCGGCCCTAAAGCCAGCACTGGGAAAAATGTCAGCGCGCCCAAAATGATGATTACTCCTGCGGTGACGCTGGTGAACAAAATCGAATCTGTTCTCAGTGTTCCGGTTGTTTCAGGAACCAGTTGTTTGTTCGTCATGCTGTCAGCTAACAGCAGCAAGGCAATAATTGGAACGTAGCGCCCCATCAGCAAGCTAAAACAAGTGCTTAAATTCCACCAAAGTCCTGTCGGCGCGGGTTGAGAATCGCCCAATCCTTCAAAGCCAGAACCGTTATTAGCCGCCGCTGAAGCGTATTCGTACATCACCTGCGAAATGCCGTGAAATTCTGGGTTGCTGATGCCGCTCAAGCTGTCGGGAAAGGCGAGGGTAATCGCGCCGGGGATTAAAACTGCGATCGGGTGAATCAACAAAACAACGCTAGCTAAAACAATTTCCCGCTTTTCAATTTTTCGTCCCAAAAATTCCGGCGTTCTCCCCACCATCAATCCGGTGAGAAACACGCTCAAAATGGAGTAAATAAATAAGTAAGCCGTTCCCGTTCCCTGTCCGCCCCAAACAATTTGGAGAAACAAGTTAAATAAAGTAGCAAAACCCCCTGGCGGCATTAAAGAATCGTGCATTCCGTTGACAGCCCCGCACATTGTCCCAGTCGTAGTGACAGCCCAAAGTACAGTTTCTGCCCAACCGAATCTAACTTCTTTCCCTTCTAAGTTTGGTTGCACGGAACCGAGCAAACTATTAATTTGGGGATTGCCTTGATATTCGCCAACTGCTGCAATGCCGATCAAAATTACATAGATGGCAAACACCATCCCAAAAATCAGCCATCCCTGCTTTTTGTTGTTAGCAAATCTGCCGTAGGTGTGAATGAGTGCTGCTGGTATAGAAACCATTGCTAGTGTTTCCAGCAGGTTGGTAAAAGGGTTAGGATTTTCAAAGGGGTGAGCCGAGTTAATGGCAAAAAATCCGCCGCCATTTTCTCCCAGTTGTTTGATACTTTCAAAGTGAGCTACTGGGCCGCGAGCAATTACTTGCGTGCCGCCTTCTAAGGTACGCGCAACTGCTGGGCCGGCTAGGGTTTCCGGCACTCCAGAAATTAGTAAGCACAAGCCAATTATCAAAGAAAGTGGCAGCAGAATCCGGGTGATAGATTGAATTAAATCGATATAAAAGTTGCCGAGGGGGCGACCTGTCAGTCCCCGAATAAAGGCAATTCCTACTGCTAAACCCGTGGCTGCTGAGGTGAACATTAAAAAACCCAGGGTTAACTGGGATAAATAACTGAATGTTGTCTCGCCTGAGTAATGTTGTTGGTCGGTATTTGTGAGGAATGAAATAGTTGTATGCAGCGCGGTATCCCAGGTTGGTGCACTCAGGCTGGTGGGATTTAAAGGCAGCAGTCCCTGAAGCATGAAAATCAAGAATACAAATATGCCCATTGCTGCATTGCTGTATAATAGCGATCGGGCATACTGCCAGCCTGTCATGGAATCTACAGACCGAATATTGCTGGCTTTATAGATGAGTTGTTCTAGTGGTTTAATTGCGGGGTCGAGAATGGTTCGTTCTCCCATGTACACCCGTGCCATGTAGTTGCCGAACACGGGCGCGATCGCGATTAAAATGATTAGGGTTAATGCAATTTGAATTAAGCCTTGTAACATAAGTGTGTTAAAAATTCCTCGTTTAGTGATTACTTTACTGAGGTTTGGGGTTGTTGATAATCTGTCTTAAGGTATAAGTTACTGTTTATAAATTATGCTTTTTTTACCTATACTTTTACTGATAGGCGAATGTTTAGCCAATGTATTAAATCTATACTTGCAGGTATAAATGCTGTCTAAACGCTGTTTTTTGCGCCAAAATGTAGTTGATATTTCAATACGGTTTACTTAACGCTTTTTGACGAATTTACTATCGCGATTTTATAGGCGATGCAGGCATTTTTCATGAATCAGATTGTTTTTAAGTTAACTGTATTGGTTGATATTTTACAAGCTTAAAATGGATTAATTAGAGATGTTTGACAGCTTATTGAAAATTCCCAAAATTTTGGTGTTTCAAGAAAAGTATTTGCGCGGAAGGTGGTCGATCGCAATTTTATTCGCGATCGTTATAGCACTGGAATTTACCACGCCGTCAGAATATCTGTTTGGGTATTTGTATACAGGGCCGATTTTACTGGCAAATTCGCGGTTGAGTCGGTTGGGAAAGTTGCAAATTACGCTGTTAGCAGCAGCATTGACGCTGTTGAACTTGTTTGTTCCCTATGGAGAAACGATCGCCCTAGCGACTGTTGCAAATAGGGCGATCGCAGTTATGGCCTTGGGAGTCACGGGATATTTGAGCGATCGCACCCAGCAGTATCAAGAAGCGATCGCGATCGCCAAAGCGCAGTTGCAATCTCAGCAGCAGCTAGCCAGCATCCGAGAGGATTTTGTCTCTACTTTGAGTCACGACTTGAAAACGCCGATGCTGGGCGCAATTGAAACAATCAAAGCTTTTCAGGGAGCAAACTTTGGGGAAGTGACTACCAGCCAGCAAAAAGTTCTCGAAACAATGGCGCGATCGCAAAAAATGTCACTACAATTAGTAGAAACGCTGCTGGATGTTTACCGCAACGATGCCGAAGGTTTAAAACTGCAACTTGCGCCCGTAAATTTAGCAGCTTTAGCAGAAGAAGTAATTGCCACACTCATCCATTTATCGGCAGCGCGCCGAGTTTATATTAGTATAAGTTACGGAGAGTCTGACTTTCGCCGTTCTTTGTGGGTAAACGGCGATGAAGTGCAACTCCAGCGCGTTTTTGTTAATTTGCTAACAAACGCGATCAACCATTCTCCCCGAGGTGGTAAAGTAGAAATAGTCATGGAATCTTACGCAACCGATCAGGTGGTGAAAGTTATCGATAGCGGGTTGGGAATTACTAGCGATGAGCTGCCCCAGTTGTTTGAGCGTTTTTATCAAGGAAATGGCGATCGGCAAGCCAAAGGATCGGGATTGGGGTTATACTTATCTCGCCAAATTATTGACGCCCACGGCGGTATAATTTGGGCAGAAAACAAATTGCCTTTAGGCGCTTTGTTTGGATTCCGACTACCAGCTATCTCCGCCAATGAAACCTAATTCTCCCTTGCGAATTCTCTTAGTTGAAGACGACGAACTGTTTAGGTTGGGACTGCAAACCAGATTGCAGCAAGAAAGTTCTTTGCAAATAATTGCCGAGGCGGAAGATGGAGAAACGGCGGTAGAATTGACTCAGGAACACTTGCCGGATGTGGTGGTTCTCGATGTCGGTTTGCCGGGAATTGGTGGCATTGAAGCGTGCCGCCAAATCAAACAGAGACATCCAGAAATTCCGGTTTTAATTTTAACATCTCACGCCCAAAAAACGTTAATTGAAAGGTTGATGGCTGCGGGAGCCCAAGGATATTGTCTCAAGGGAATTGCGGCAGAAACTTTGGTTTTGGCAATTCGATCGGTAGCGGCGGGCGCTTCTTGGTGGGACAAGGCCGCAACTGCGGAAATTCGGGCGGTTTTTAGTAATCCCGAACCTGTCAAAAGCGCGAGTAAATGGGAAGTTTTAGACAATCCGCTGACTCCGAGGGAACAGGAAATATTAGCCTTAGTTGCGGGCGGGAAAAGCAATCAGGAGATTGCACAAATATTGTACATCGCTCCGGGGACTGTGCGGGTGCACGTCCACGCGATTTTGCAAAAGTTAGAAGTGCGCGATCGCACTCAAGCAGCAGTGCTCGCTATTCAGAAAGGATTGGTAGCAGAGGAACTGTTAGGCAGTCAATCTTAAGTCTGGTAGTTTATAATGATAGACAAAACCTCGATCGCTAAAAACTATGGGTTTTATCAATCCCAAACTATATTTGGCCTTCACGAAGATATTCTGTTCTAACGAAAGCCGAGAAATTTTGATGAGTTTTTTGAACGCTATGCTTTATGCAGGCGAATCTGCGATCGAAGATTTAGAAATCATCCCTCCTTATTTATCTGCTGAGATTTTTGGAAGTAAAGACACTTATTTAGATGTCAAAGCTAAAATTAATGATGGCAAAACTGTGATTGTCACAATCCAAGTTTTGAACGTGGCAAAATATCGTAAGCGAGTTTTATATAATGCTGCTAAAACTTATGGAATGCAATTAAATCTAAGCGATAGCTATTACAGACTCAGACCAGTAATTGCTTTGAATATCACTGATTTTGAAATGTTTCCCAATCAATTGGAAGTAATTTCGAGATTTGCCTTCAAAGAAACACAAAGACTATTCGATTGTCCCGATAGCGAGATTGAGTTGGTGTTTATCGAACTGCCAAAATTCAAAAAGGAATTGGATCAGTTGACAACGCTGACGGACAAGTGGATTTATTTTGTCAAAAATACCAGTAACCTAGAAACTGTTCCCGATACAATGGTTGCGGTGCCAGAAATTGAAAGAGCTTTTCAGATTGCTAACGACACGAATCTGAGTCAAAAAGACTTAGATGAATTGCAAAAACAAGAGTTTTGGATTCAAGATCAACAAGGGGCGATCGATCTAGCGGCTCAGCAAGCTCTAGAACGAGGCATGGAACGAGGAATGGAACGAGGCAAGTCAGAATTAATAGTCCGGAATATGAGGAGGCTAATTGGTGAAATTTCTCCAGACATTCAGACACAGATATGCGAGTTGAATCTTGAGAATTTGGATGATTTAGGAGATGCGATGTTTGATTTTGAAAGTGTTTCAGATTTGGTGACTTGGTTGCAGCAACATTCCCGAAATTTTACGGATGACATTTAATATCTGAGTTTGGTATATTTGGCATATATTTAAGTTATCGACGGTCATCAAACCAGAGGTGTTTTGTGCCAAATTTTATCAATTCTGTTATGAGTTCGATCGCCTTTCTCGACTCTGCCCTCCCCGATATCCAAAATCTTTGCAACGGTATCGCCGCCGGAATAGAAGTAATTATCATCAATGCAGCGCGGGATGGAGTAGCACAAATTACGGAAGTGCTAGGGAGTCGCAGCAATATTAAAAGTATTCATATTATCTCCCACGGTCGATCGGCGAGTTTGCAGCTAGGCGCGATCGACCTAAACTTGACAAATTTAAACTTTTATGGTGAAAAATTGCGGCAATGGTCGCGATCGCTGGCAGAGAGTGCAGAGATTTTGCTGTACGGGTGCGATGTGGCGGCGGATGATGCGGGCGTTAGTTTCGTACAGCAAATCAGTCGGCTAACAAAGGCAAAAATTGCTGCTTCCAGGGGGCCGATCGGCAATTCAGCTTTAGGCGGAGACTGGGAACTAGATTATACAACTGGGTGGGTGGAGTCGGAGTTGGCGATCGAGTCAGCCACAATGGCCGCTTACCAATTTGTGTTCGGCTTACAACTTTTGGGACAAGCAGGATTTCCGGCAAATACAACTTTTGGAACACCAACAACTCAGGTAGGTGGACTGTCGGGCCTTACCTACGCGGGAAGCAACACTTACTACGCTATCTCCGACGGCCGCAATATTCCTGGTGGCAGTCCCGGCCCATCTCGCTTTTACACCCTCACTATACCTACTGTGAGTTCCGGTAGCTTGACACCAGTACCAGGACAAGTGAATTTTACAGGGGTGACACAGATTGGCAATCCGCCTCCCTTTGCCGCAGATACATCGGATACAGAGGGCATTGGCTTCATCGGCGGCAATGTCTTCGTCTCTTCTGAAGGCAATTTCTCGACAAATACCCAGCCTTTTATTAATAGTTTCGCCATTGCAACAGGAGTTCAAAATTTCGCGCTGCCTATTGCTTCTCCCAAATACGACGTATCAGCAGATCCTAACAGCGGCATCCGCAACAATCAAGGTTTTGAAAGTCTGACGATTACTCCCAGTCAAAGTTTTCTATTTACAGCAACAGAAAATGCTCTCGAACAAGACGGCCCTGCTTCAGATATAACGGCTGGCGCGCGATCGCGAATTGTCAGATATAACTTAGGTACAAACACCGCAAACGGAGAATTTCTTTACAATACCGATCCGCGCAACGGCATTTCAGAAATGCTGGCCGTTGATGATAATACACTGCTGGTTCTCGAACGTTTTCTCGACTTATCGACAACACCGCCGTCAGGGGATTTGAAGCTTTATCAAATTTCTTTAAACGGTGCGACAGATATTCAAAACAATACCGGTTTGATTGCTTCTGGTGTTGCTAGCATTACACCAGTATCGAAAACTCCGATCGCCACTTCTGCTTATTTCCTCAGTACAGGCACTCCGGCACTGGTTGACAATTTTGAAGGGATGACATTTGGGCCTCCTCAAACAGCAACTGGGAAACGAACGCTAATTCTTGTCAGCGACAACAATTTTGCCCTTCCCACCAGATTCGCAGCGTTTGCCGCCAACAACGCACCCGTACTCAACAACAGCGGTTCGCCGGTACTAACAGCAATTAACGAAGATGTACCTTCTGCCAGCAACACTGGCACCTTAGTTTCTGTTTTAATTGCAGGAATAGTTACAGATCCCGACACCGCCGACACTCAAGGAATTGCTGTGACGGCGACAGACAATACTAACGGCAGTTGGCAATATTCTATTGATAGCGGTGCGACTTGGACGGCATTCGGTACACCGTCAACAGCAGCAGCGAGACTGCTAGCAGGCAATGCCAGTATCCGCTTTCTTCCCAATAATGACTACAACGGTAGTGCTAATATCACCTATCAATCGTGGGATGGAACGACGACTAACTCTAGCGGTACTACCCTCACGAATGGGGGGACGGCTGATATTTCAACTGCTAGCAGTATTGGGGGTTTAGCAGCTTTCAGTACGGCCAGCGAGACTGCAACAATTACTGTTAATCCTGTCAACGATGCACCGTCGTTTGTCAAAGGGCCCGATCGCACTGTCAATCACAGTGCTGGCCTGCAAACCTTTCCTGGATGGGCCATAGCCATTTCTCCAGGGCCGGTCAACGAGTCAACACAAACCGTCAACTTTCAAGTCGTGGGAAATGACAATCCCGGTTTGTTTAGCGTACCACCGGCGATCGGCTTTTTCGGACAACTGACTTTTACCCCCGCCACAAGTGGAACTGGCAAGGCTAATATCACTCTCAACCTCAGAGACAACGGCGGTATAGCTAACGGCGGCATCGATACTTCGGCAAACCAGACATTTGTAATTAATATTACCAACAGTCCGCCGATCGCCAATCCCGACACATACAAAGTCGAGCACGATCGCGTGTTGACCGGATTTCCATCCGTTTTATTCAATGACTTCGACCCCGACATTTTCGA